>NZ_JBXAST010000016.1:0-57971 GCF_058809645.1 Azospira sp. MPR-E4
TCCCCCGCCATGTTCTCCCGCCCCGGTACCGTCCTCGCCCGCTACCTGGCCCTGGCCTACGTCCTGCTGGTGATCTACGCCAGCCTGCACCCCTTCGCCGGCTGGCGCGACCTGGGCCTGTCCCCCTTCGCCTTCCTCGAGGCCGGCTGGCCCCGCTACTGGACGGCCTTCGACCTGGTGGTGAACGTGGGGGTGTACCTGCCCCTCGGCTTCCTCCTGGCCCTGGCCCTGCCCATGCCGGTCCTGCCGCGCCTGCTGCCCAGCCTGCTGGCGGTGCTGCTGGGCAGCGGCCTTTCCTTCGGCCTGGAGTCGGTGCAGACCTGGCTGCCCAGCCGGGTGCCCTCCAACCTGGACCTGGCCTGCAATGCCCTGGGGGCCCTGCTCGGCGCCCTGGTCGCCTTCTTCCACGGCGAGCACCTGTTCCTGCGCCTGACCCACTGGCACGGCCGCCTGGTGGCGGATCTGCCCCATGCCGAACTGGGGGCGGTGCTGCTGGGCCTGTGGCTGGTGACCCAGCTGTCGCCGGAAACCCTGCTCTTCGGCAGCGGCGACCTGCGCAGCCTGCTGGGCCTGCCCCTGGCCGTGCCTTTCGATCCGCCCGTGTTCCAGCTGGTGGAGGCCCTCATCGTCGGCGCCTCGGTTGTGGCCCTGGGCCTCTTCGCCCGCACCCTGCTGGCGCCCCGCTGGCCGGCCTGGGTCGGCCCGCCCCTGCTGATCCTGGCGGCCCTGGGGGTGAAGTCCCTGGCTCTGGCGGTGCTGGTCAGTCCCGGCGACGCCTTCATCTGGTGGAGCGAGGGGGCGCGCCTGGGCCTGCTGTGGGGCGGCATCGTGCTGGCGGTGCTGGCCTGGCTGCCGCCCAACTGGCGCATCGTCCTCGCCGGCCTGGCCCTGATGGCGGCCACGGTGCTGGTGAACCTGGCGCCGGAGAATCCCTATTCCGCCGCCGCCCTGGCCGCCTGGCGCCAGGGGCACTTTTTCAATTTCAACGGTCTTACCCGTCTGACGGCCGCCCTGTGGCCCTTCGTCGCCCTGCCCTACCTGATGCTGCTGGGGCGGCGGCTATAATCCGATCCCGACGTTTTTCCCTACCGGACTGCCCCATGAGCTACTACCAACACCACGCCTTCATCTGCTGCAACCAGCGCCCCGACGGCGAAACCTGCTGCAACGCCCTGGGGGCCAGCGAGCTGATGGCCTACGCCAAGGACAAGGTGGCCGCTGCCAAGCGCAACGGTCCCGGCCAGGTGCGCATCAACAAGGCCGGCTGCCTGGGCCGCTGCGACAACGGCCCGGTGATGGTGATCTACCCGGAAGAGACCTGGTACACCTTCCTCGACAGGTCCGACATCGACGAGATCGTGGAGGAACACCTGCTCCACGGCCGCATCGTCGAGCGCCTGAAGATCTGACCATGCGCGTCGAACCCGAACTGCTGCTCCTGGACGGTCCTGCCGGCAAGATCGAGGTGATCCTGGAGAATCCGGGCGCCCCCAAGGGCATCGCCCTCATCGGCCATCCCCATCCCCTCTTCGGCGGCGCCAACACCAACAAGGTGGCCCAGACCCTGGCCCGCACCCTGGTGCAGCTGGGCTATGCCGCCCTGCGCCCCAACTTCCGCGGTGTCGGCCAGAGCGAAGGCAGCCATGACGAGGGCCAGGGCGAGAGCGATGACATGCTGGCGGTGCTGGACTATGCGAAGGAGCGCTTCGGCCACCTGCCCGTGGTGCTGGCCGGCTTCTCCTTCGGTGCCTACGTCCAGGCCAAGGTGGCCGCCCGCCTCGCCGAAGCCGGCCACCCGGCCCAGCGCCTGGTGCTGGTGGGTACCGCCTCCGGCCACGTCGAAGGCGCGCGCCAGTACAACACCAGCGCCGTGGCGCCGGACACCATCGTCATCCACGGCTCCAAGGACGAAACGGTGCCTTTGGAAAACGTGCTGGCCTGGGCCGAGCCCATGGACCTGCCGGTGGTGGTGGTGGCGGGGGCGGACCATTTCTTCCACCGCCGCCTGCACGTCTTGAAAGACATCATCACCCGCGCCTGGAAACACTGACCAACCGATGCCGTGGCAGCCAGCAAGGACGGGCATCTCCGCCTTGCCTGGCCGGAGAACGGCATCCCTCCTGCCTTCCCGGGCAGGGCTCAAACAGAAATGGATAGGGCTCCTGTGCAACCTCTGATCGTCGAATCCCTGGTCAAGCGCTACGGCGATTTCACCGCCGTGGACGGCGTCTCCTTTGCCGTCGAGCCGGGCACCTGCTTCGGCCTGCTCGGGCCCAACGGCGCCGGCAAGACCACCACCCTGCGCTGCTGCCTCGGCCTCACGGCCCCGGAGTCCGGCGCGGTGCGGCTGAACGGCCTGCCCGTGCCGCAGGCGGCCAGGGAAGCCCGTCTGCGGACCGGCGTGGTGCCCCAGTTCGACAACCTGGACCCGGATTTCACGGTGGCCGAGAACCTGCTGGTGTACGGCCGCTACTTCGGCCTCAGCGACGCCGCGGTGCTGGCCCGCATTCCCGAGCTGCTGGAATTCGCCGGCCTCGGCGGCAAGGAAAAGTCACCCCTGAAAAGCCTCTCCGGCGGCATGAAGCGGCGCCTGACCCTGGCCCGGGCGTTGGTCAACGACCCGGACATCGTCTTCCTCGACGAGCCCACCACCGGCCTCGATCCCCAGGCCCGGCACCTCATCTGGGAGCGCCTCAAGGCCCTCACCGCCCGGGGCAAGACCCTTATCCTCACCACCCACTTCATGGACGAGGCGGAGCGCCTCTGCCACCAGCTGGCGGTGCTCGACCACGGCCGCCTGATCACCCAGGGCAGCCCCCGGGAGCTGATCGCCAGCCACATCGAGCCCCAGGTGGTGGAGGTCTACGGCGAAAACGCCCCGGCCTGGGCCGAAGGCCACGGCCATCTGGCGGATCGCTGCGAAATCTCCGGCGAGACGGCCTTCTTCTACTGCCGCGAGCCGGCATCCCTGCTGGAGGCCCTGACCGCCGCCCCGGGCCTGCACTACGTGCACCGGGCGGCCAATCTGGAAGACGTGTTCATCAAGCTCACCGGCCGCGAACTGCGGGACTGAGGGCTGCCTCCGGCCCCCGGGAATTCCCGGGGGCTATGCAAAGCCGGGCTTCACGCTACAATCTCCCCACCCATGACCCGGGCATCGACCCGGGCGCCGGCAGCGGCCCAGGGCCAGCCCGCTGCCTGTCGTTCCCCATAAGGCCCGACCACCACCGCACGACCTCCCGTATTCCGACTGGCAGGGGCCCTCACGCCCACCGCCGGCGCCATCCTAGGAGGAGTGCCATGCACGACGACAACCAGGGCCTGGTGGAGGCCTTCATCCCCTTCATGCGCAGCGTCGCCCAGTGCGAAAAGCAGCTGGAGAACCTCAATTTCACCTGGGGCATGATCGAGGCCACGGCCAAGATGAACTGCCCGGCCGAGGCCAAGACCATCCTGCCGACCATGGGCGCCACCCGGGAGGGCTTCGGCCGCCTGGAGCGGCAGCTGATCGAGAACCTGGTGCAGGAGAACATCCGCAAGGTGGTGCTGGAGATCGGCTCCAAGGCCCAGGTGGCGGTGGACATCCTGATCCGCAACCTCTACGAGCGCACTGCCGACGTGGGTTTCCTGGCCACGGACGAGGACATCCGCGACTTCATCCGCCAGCGCAAGGAGGCGCCGGACCAGGAGACCCTGGAAGGGGAGAAGGCCCGCATCCTGCGCCGCCTGCAGGAGTACCGGGACAAATACACGGTGTACGACGAAATCCTGGTGCTGGACCTCAACGGCCGGGTCATCGCCCACCTGGACGGCGCCAGCTCCGTGCTCTTCTCCCAGGACCCCCTGCTGCAGCAGACCCTGCACACCGACGGCTATGTGGAGACCTTCCGCGCCAGCGACCTGCGCCCCGGTCTGGAGCGGGCCCTCATCTACTCCCAGCGCATCGACGACGGCGACAGCGGCGAGCCCCTGGGGGTGCTGTGCCTGTGCTTCCGCTTTGCCGACGAGACGGAGAGCATCTTCCGCAACCTGCGTCGCCGGGAGGACCGTTCGGTGATGCTGCTGCTGGACGCCCAGGGCACGGTGATCGCCTCCAGCGATGCCGACCACGTGCCCCTGGGCCGCCGCCTGGAGCAGGTGCGGGATGCGGATTACCGCATCGTCGATTGGGGCGGCCGCGAGTACCTGGCCAGGACCTGCCCCACCCGGGGCTACCAGGGCTACGTCGGGCCCGGCTGGGTGGGCCATGTCATGGTGCCGGTCAGCTCCGCCTTCCGCGCCGGCCTGGGCCAGGCCGCCGAGAGCCTGCCGGCGGAGGTGCTGGAGGGCGTGCTGGCCCACGCCGACACCTTCTGCCCGGCCCTGGCCGATATCGCCCGGGGCGCCGAGGGCATCAACCTCTCCCTGCGCCGGGTGGTGTGGAACGGCCAGATCATGGCTGCCGACAAGCGGGGCGACCTGCTCAAGCTCAAATCCGTGCTGCAGCAGATTTCCGAGACCGGCGACCGCACCAGCGACCTCTTCGCCCGCTCCATCGCCGACCTCTACCAGACCGCCATCTCCTCCAGCCTGCAGGACGTGCAGTTCATCTCCCGCCTGATGATCGACATCATGGACCGCAACCTCTACGAGCGGGCCAACGACTGCCGCTGGTGGGCCCTCACCTCGGCCCTGCGCCGCAGCATGGCCGCCGGCCGTCCCGGCGAGGCGGAGGCCCAGGCCATGGCCGGCATTCTGGAATACATCAACAGCCTGTACACCGTCTATTCCCGGCTTTTCGTGTACGACCTTTCCGGCACCATCGTCGCCGCTTCCAACCTGCACGGCGACAGCCTCAACCTGGTGGGCAAGAAGGTGGATGCGGGCTGGGTCCAGTCCGTCTTCTACCTGCCCAGCACCCAGCACTACTGCGTCTCCCCCTTCGAGAAGAGCTGGCTCTACGGCGGCCGCCCCACCTACGTCTACAACGCCGCCATCCGTCATCCCGACGATCCGGCCAAGGTGGTGGGCGGCATCGGCATCGTCTTCGACGCAGCGCCCCAGTTCGCCGCCATGCTGGCCGATTCCCTGCCGCCCCAGGCCGGGGCCTTCGCCGTCTTCGCCGAGCGCAGCGGCCGCATCATCGCCTCCTCCGACGAACGCTTCCCGGCGGAAAGCCTGCTGGAGGTGGACAAGAGCCTCTTCGCCGCCGCCAACGGCGAGGGCCGCTCCCGGGTGGTGCAGCTGGCCGGGCGCACCTGGATCGTCGGCAGCACCGCCTCCTTCGGCTATCGGGAATTCAAGAACAGCGGCGACTACAGCAACGACGTGGTGGCCCTGGTGTTCGTTCCCGTGGGCGACGGCAGTGCTGCCGCGGCCCCCCGGGAGCGGCGCCCGGCGGTGCTGGAAGGCAGCTACGGCGACCTGCACGCCCGGGGCGGGCAGAGCGTGGAGCTGGCCACCTTCATCGTCGGCGACAAGGTGTACGGCCTGCCGGCGGCCGAAGTGCTGGAGGCGGTGGACCCGGCCCGGCTTTCCCCCATGAGCGGCTCCCGCCGCTATCTTTGCGGCGTCATCAGCTTCCAGAGCGGTGGCGGCGACAGCGGCACCCTGGTGCCGGTGGTGGACATGCGCTTCCTCCTCAACTACCCGGCCAAGGAGGTGGACAACCACAGCCAGATCGTCGTGGTGCGGGTGCGGGACGGCCTCATGGGGCTGCTGGTGGACGATCTCTATGCCGTGCCCGAATTCGACGCCGAGCGCCTGGAGCCGATCCCGGAGATGATCCGCCAGGACGCCGGCTACGTGCAGGCCATCATCAAGCCGCGCCAGCCGGACAGGGAAAAAATCCTCCAGGTGCTGGACCCGGAGCGCATCTGCGGCGCTGCCCAGAGAAAGCCGGAGTCCGCCGCGGGCGGCGAGGCACCGCGCCCGGCGGCGCCCCTGCGGGCCATCGGCGGGCCCGGAGGCGGGCGCTGAAGGGGGCAGGGCAAGGGGGCAGGGAAAGGAGGCAAGCGCAGGGCTGCCGGGCAAAAATCCGACCCCGGACAGAGGCGCTTTACCTGGATCAAATCCAGCTGCCGTCGGCCTTGACCCTCCCCGGGCCGGCGGCCAGAATCCGCCCCCATTCGGCTTCCGCTTTCGGAACACGGTGCAACTCCGTGGCGGGCCCGCCGCTGTAATCGGGGACGGTCGTTCCACGGCGTGGTGCAGTTTTTCCACGCCACCCACTGCCGCAGAAAATGCGGCGGGAAGGGGGAACCCAGTAGCAGGACCGGTCGATCCGTAAGCCAGAAGACGGGCGGAAGTCGTGGAGTTCCAGGCAAAGGGCTCCGGCGGCATGTTTCTTTCGAGACAGGCCGCCGGAGCCCTTTTGCTTTTTTTTTTTCATACCTTCGCGGGAGGACCCCATGAAAGCCACCACTCAAGTTACCAGCCAAGCCACCACTGCCCAGCAGGCCGCTGTCCAGCCCACCCAGTCCGCCGCCCCGGCCCCGGTCATCGCCAGCCGCAAGTCCTGCAACCCGGACGGCATCGGCCTCTCCCACTACGTCCTGATGGACCGGAAGGCGGCCAAGTGAACGGTCCGGCTCCCCATCTGCCCCGGCTGCAGCCCTACGACATCGGCCATGAGCGCTACGTGGCCCTGCTGCACCCGGAGACCGCCTTCTGGTCCCTGGTGGACAAGGACCGGGTGGAGGCGGAATTGTGCGGCAGCGAGCTGGCCGAGCGCTTCCAGGCCCAGGCGGCGAAGTTCGCCCAGGAAATCCACGCCCTCCGCTTCGAGCTGAAGCCCTCCGGCGTCTATGTGAACCCGACGGAACGCTGCAACCTGGACTGCACCTACTGCTACATCCCCGACACCCTGCGCCGCCACGGCAGCGATATGCCGGCGGAACGGCTGCTGGGGGCCCTGCAGCGGCTGAAGGAATACTTCGCCACGGTGATGGACGGCGGCGAGGGGGCGCGCAAGCCCCGCCTCATCTTCCACGGCGCCGAACCCCTGATGAACCGGGAGGCCCTGTTTGCCGCCATCGACCTGTTCCAGGACGATTTCGCCTTCGGTGTGCAGACCAACGGCACCCTGCTCACCGATGCCGCCGCCGACTTCCTCATGCAGCGCAACGTCAGCATCGGCCTTTCCCTGGACGGTCCCACCGCCCCCATCACCAACGCCACCCGCCACACCTGGGCCGGCCAGGGGGTGCACCAGCACGTGCTGCGGGCCATGGAGCGGCTCCAGGGTTACGGCTCCTGGAGCGTCATCACCACCTGCACCACGGAGAACCTGGCCCACCTCACCGACATGGTGGAGCTGTTCCACCGCCACCAGGTGCCCACTTGCATGCTCAACGCGGTGCGCTGCACCCTTTCCGGCGCCCGGGGGGTCAAGCCGGCGGACGGGGATTTCGCCCGGGCCTTCATCGCCGCCCTGGAGCGGACCCACGAGCTGTACCGGGAGACCGGGCGCAAGCTGGTGGTGGCCAACTTCGCCAACATCCTGCTGGCCATCCTGGCTCCCACGGCGCGGCGCCTGATGTGCGACATCTCCCCCTGCGGCGGCGGCCGGGCCTTCTTCGCCCTGGCGGCAGACGGCGGCCTCTTTCCCTGCAGCGAGTTCATCGGCCTGCCGGCCTTCGAGGGCGGCAACCTGTTCACCGACGGCGTTGCCGCCGCCCTGGAATCGCCAGCCTTCAAGGAAGTCACCGGGCGGGACGTGGACAAGTTCGAGCCCTGCGCCTCCTGCCCCATCCGCCACTTCTGCGGCAGTCCCTGCCCGGCGGAGGCCAACGAGATGAACGGCGGCATGGAGAAGACTGGTGCCTTCTGCCAGTTCTACGAGGAACAGGTGCGCTACGCCCTGCGCCTGATTGCCGATGGCAAGTCCGACGACTTTCTCTGGGATGGCTGGGACCAAGGCACGGAGACGGTTTTCAGCGCCTGCTGAGGCCCGTTCGAGGCCCGTTTGCCCCCGGTCGGCGGCCCCGCCCCGACCGGGGTGCTTACCTTCCGGGCGCCAAGGCCGGATAATGGCGCCATGAATGCCGCCACTTCCTCCGCTTCCCTCTACGCGCCGCCCCGCCTTTCCGCCCGCTGGTTCCCCGTGTGGCAACGCAATTTCCTGGTCTGGCGCAAGCTGGCCCTGCCTTCCATCCTGGGCAACCTGGCCGACCCCCTGATCTACATGCTGGGCCTGGGCTACGGCCTGGGCAGCATGTTGCCGGAGGTGGCAGGCACCTCCTACGTGGCCTTCCTGGCCGCCGGCACGGTGTGCGCCAGCACCATGAACGCCGCTACCTTCGAAGCCCTTTATTCGGCCTTCTCCCGCATGCACGTGCAGAAGACCTGGGAGGCCATGCTCAACGCCCCCCTGGAGCTGGAGGACGTGATGCTGGGCGAGCTGATCTGGGCCGCCACCAAGAGCCTCCTTTCCGGCTGCGCCATCCTCACGGTGATCTTCGTCCTCGGCCTCTCCCATTCGCCCCTGGCCCTGGGAGTGCTGCCGGTGATCCTGCTCACCGGCCTGGCCTTTGCCGCCCTGGGCCTGATCGTCAATGCCCTGGCGCCCTCCTACGATTTCTTCATGTACTACTTCACCCTCTTCATCACCCCTACCATGCTGCTTTCCGGCGTCTTCTTCCCCCGGGAACAGCTGCCGGTCCTGGTCCAGGGGCTGACCGAGGCACTGCCCCTGACCCATGCCGTGCAACTGGTGCGGCCCCTGCTGCAGGGCCAGGTGCCGGCCAATGCCCTGCTGCACGTGGCGGTGCTGCTGGCCATCACCGCCGTCGCCTTCCTCGTCGCCCTGGTGCTGACCCGGCGCCGCCTACTGCGCTGAGATGGCGGCAGGCGCAGGCAGATCAAAACGCGAAACGCCGCTCTCGGCTAAGATGGCCCCATGACCACCTCTAAAAAAGCCAACCCGGTACTGCTGGTGCAGACCAATTGCCCGGACGGCGAAACCGCCGCCCGCCTCGCCGCCGCCCTGGTGGATGCCCGTCTGGCGGCCTGCGCCAACGTGCTGGCGCCCTGCGCCTCCATCTACCGCTGGCAGGGCAAGGTGGAGATGGCCACCGAGACGCCCCTGCAGCTGAAGACCGCCGCCGACCGCTTCCCCGAACTGCGGGCCCGCCTGCTGGAACTGCATCCCTACGATGTGCCGGAGATCGTTGCCTGGCCCGTGGCCGAAGGGCTGCCCGATTACCTCAACTGGGTCGTGACCGAGACCCGCCCCGAGTGACGCCGTGATTGCTTCCCTGATTTCCCCGTTGTGGCGCCGGCTGCTGCCGTGCCTGATCCTGCTGGGCCTGGCCCTGCCCGTGGCCGCCCAGGAATTCCTCGATCCCCTGGTGGCCTTCAAGCCCGAAGCCCGGGCCCTGGACGACAAGACCGTGGAGGTGCGCTACAGCATCGCCAAGGGCTATTACCTGTACCGGGACAAGTTCAGGTTCGCCGCCGAGGGCGCCACCCTGGGCACCCCCGTGTTCCCCGCCGGCAAGCAGAAGCACGATGACAACTTCGGCGACGTGGAGGTCTATTACAAGAGCGTGGCCATCCGCCTGCCGCTGAGCGCCAACCAGTCCGGCCCCATCACCCTCAAGGTGACGGCCCAGGGCTGCGCCGATGCCGGGGTCTGCTACCCGCCCCAGGAACAAAAGCTCAGCGTCACCCTGCCGGCCCCGGGCAGCGCCCCGGCCGCGGTGCCCGACGCCGCCGGCGACGAGAGCGGCCATATCGCCGGCCTGCTGCAGAACGCCGGCTTCTGGCTGGCCGTCTCCACCTTCTTCGGCTTCGGCCTGCTGCTGGCCCTGACGCCCTGCGTCTTCCCCATGATCCCCATCCTCTCCGGCATCATCGTTGGCCAGGGGCACCACGTTTCCCGCAGCAAGAGCTTCCTTCTCTCCCTGGCCTACGTGCTGGGCATGGCGGTGACCTACGCCGCCCTGGGGGTGGCCGCCGGCCTCACCGGCACCCTGCTCTCCGCCGCCCTGCAGAATCCCTGGGTGCTGGGCGCCTTCGCCGCCGTCTTCGTGGTGCTGTCCTTCTCCATGTTCGGCTTCTACGAGCTGCAGCTGCCCAGCTTCCTGCAGAGCAAGCTGTCGGAAGAGGCCAGCCACCTGCACGGCGGCCACCTGGCGGCGGTGTTCGCCATGGGGGCCCTGTCGGCGGTGATCGTCGGCCCCTGCGTCGCCGCCCCCCTGGCCGGGGCCCTGCTTTACATCGGCCAGAGCGGCGATGCGGTGCTGGGCGGCGCCGCCCTTTTCGCCATGGCCCTGGGCATGGGCGTGCCCCTGCTGCTGGTGGGCCTCTCCGCCACCACCCTGCTGCCCCGGTCCGGACCCTGGATGGAAGCGGTGAAGAAGGCCTTCGGCGTCATCCTCCTCGGCACTGCCCTGTGGCTGGTGTCGCCGGTGCTGCCGGCGGCCCTGGTGATGGCCGGCTGGGCCCTGCTGCTGATCGTGCCGGCCGTCTTCATGCACGCCCTGGACCCCCTGCCGGCCACGGCCAAGGGCTGGCAGCGCTTCTGGAAGGGCATCGGCATCGTCATGCTGCTGGCCGGCGCCGCCCTGGTGGTGGGCCTGGCGGCCGGCTCCCGGGACCCCCTGCAGCCCCTCAAGGGCGTGGTGGCGGCCAATGCGGCGGCGGGCGGCGGGGCCGAGGCTCCCGCCCTGCCCTTCGTCCGGGTAAAATCCGTGGCCGACCTGGAAGCCCGGGTCAAGGCGGCGGGCAAGCCGGTGATGCTGGATTTCTATGCGGACTGGTGCGTCTCCTGCAAGGAAATGGAGCGCTTCACCTTCGCCGACCCCAAGGTCCGGGCCAAGCTGGCCGGCTTCACCCTGCTGCAGGCCGACGTCACCGCCAACAGCGAGGACGACAAGGCCCTGCTGCAGCGCTTCAAGCTGTTCGGCCCGCCCGGCATCATCTTCTTCGACGCCGCCGGCCAGGAAATCGCCGGCCTGCGGGTGGTGGGTTTCCAGGAGGCCACCCCGTTCCTCCAGGTCCTGCAGCGGGTGGCCCCGGGCGCCTGATTGGTGAACCGGGTTGATCTTTTCGCCCGATATTTTTCGCTTTTGGCCCGGCCTCGTCTGGCCTAATATGGCATGACCCCATGGGGAGTTGCCTGCCGCCGCGGTGGGCCTGCCCAGAGAACAGCTCAATAAAATTCAACTTATAACAACATGACTTCCACCCCTTCCCTGCCGGCCGTGGCCCTGGTGGCCAGCTGCGAACTGCCCACGCCCTGGGCCGTCTTCCGCCTGCACGGCTTCCAGGAAACCGCTTCCGGCAAGGAGCATCTGGCCCTGACCCTGGGCCAGGTGGGCGACGGCGTGCCGGCCCTGACCCGCCTCCATTCCGAATGCCTCACCGGCGACGGCCTCTTTTCCCTGCGTTGCGACTGCGGTCCCCAACTGGAGGCGGCCCTGGCGGCCATCGCCAAGGAGGGCCGGGGCGTGCTGCTGTACCTGCGCCAGGAAGGCCGGGGCATCGGCCTGCTGGACAAGCTGCGGGCCTACGCCCTGCAGGACCAGGGCCTGGACACGGTGGACGCCAACCGGGCCCTGGGCCTGCCCGACGACGCCCGGGACTACGGCGTCGCCGCCGCCATGCTCAACACCCTGGGGGTGCCGGCGGTGCGCCTGATGACCAACAATCCGGCCAAGGTGTCGGCCCTCACCGCCCGGGGCGTCAATGTGACCGAGCGGGTGCCCCATGTGGCCGGCCGCGGCCCGCGCAACCAGGACTACCTGGAAACCAAGGCGGCTCGCATGGGCCACCTGCTGCCCTGGCTGGAACAGGACTAGGTTCCCTTGCCGGCGGCCGTGGCCGCCGTTCTGCCCGGGGGCGGTCCCCATCCGGAGCCCCCCGGTGCGGCGTGATAAAATCCCCTTCCCCAACCCCAAAATTCCGAGATAAATCCATGTTTTCCGGTATCGTCGCGGCCGTCGGTCGCATCACCCATCTGACCGCCCGTGAGGCCGGCTTCCGGCTGACCGTGGAGCCCGGCAGCCTGGACATGACGGACGTGGCCCTGGGCGATTCCATCGCCCACAACGGCGTCTGCCTCACCGTGGTGGAAAAGACCCCCAGCCACTACTGCGTGGACGTTTCCCCCGAGACCCTCTCCTGCACCGTGGGCCTGGCCGAGCCCGGCCCGGTGAACCTGGAGAAGGCCCTCTGCCTGGCGGACCGCCTCGGCGGCCACCTGGTCTCCGGCCATGTGGACGGGGTCGGCACCGTGACCCGCTTCGACCTCATCGGCGAAGGCAAGGAAGCCAACCGCCTGCTGCAGATCGAGGCGCCGGCCGAACTGGCCAAGTACATCGCGCGCAAGGGTTCCATGACCGTGGACGGCGTCAGCCTCACCACCAACACGGTCAGCGGCAGCACCTTCAGCATCAACCTCATCGCCCACACCCTGGAAGTCACCACCCTGAACCGCCTGCACGTGGGCGCCAAGGTGAACCTGGAGGTGGACCTCATCGCCCGCTACGTCGAGCGCATGCTCAATCCGGAAGCCTGAACGCCATGAATGCCGCTACTGCCAGTGCCATCTCCCCGATCCAGGACATCATCGCCGACATCCGTGCCGGCAAGATGGTCATCCTGGTGGACGAGGAGGACCGGGAAAACGAAGGCGACGTCATCATCGCCTCCGACTTCATCACCCCCGAAGCCATCAACTTCATGGTCACCCACTGCCGTGGCCTGGTCTGCCTCACCATCACCGAGGAACGCTCCCGCCAGCTGGGCCTGACCCAGATGGCCCGGGACAACAAGACCCCCTACGGCACCGCCTTCACCGTTTCCATCGAAGCCGCCGAAGGCGTCACCACTGGCATTTCGGCCCACGACCGGGCCCGCACCGTGCAGGCCGCCGTGGCCAAGAACGCCGGTCCCGACGACATCGTCCAGCCCGGCCACATCTTCCCCATCACCGCCAAGCCCGGCGGCGTGCTGGTGCGCGCCGGCCACACCGAGGCCGGCTGCGACCTGGGTGCCCTGGCCGGCCTGGAGCCATCCTCCGTCATCTGCGAGATCCTCAAGGAAGACGGCACCATGGCCCGCCTGCCGGACCTGATCGAATTCGCCAAACTGCACGGCCTCAAGATCGGCACCATCGCCGACCTGATCCACTACCGCAGCGAACACGAAACCCTGGTGGAGCCCCTGCGCGTCAAGACCGTGCAGACCCCCCACGGCGAGTTCCAACTGCACGCCTTCCACGACCGGGTGGCCGACGAGGTGCACCTGGCCCTGGTCAAGGGCGAGATCAAGGCCGATCAGGAAACCCTGGTGCGGGTCCATGAGCCCGTCTCCGTGCTCGACTTCCTCGACCCTGCCGGCGGCGTGCATACCGTCTCCATCGACCAGGCCCAGCAGGCCCTGGCCAAGCACGGCAGCGGCGTCATCGTGCTGCTGCACCGGCCCCAGAGCGGCAGCGACCTGCGCGCCGCCCTGTGCCCGGAAAAGGCCGCCGCCCCGGCGCCGAAGAAGTGGGACCCGCGCATCTACGGCATCGGTGCCCAGATCCTGCGCCAGCTGGGCGTGCGCAAGATGAAGCTGCTCTCCAGCCCGCGCCGCATGCCTTCCATGACCGGCTTCGGCCTCGAAGTCACCGGTTTCGTCACCGACATTGAAAAGCCCTGAGACCATGGCCCGCTACGACAACATCCCCGAACACGACATCAACCTCAACGGCGCCGGCCTCAAGGTCGGCATCGTCATGGCCCGCTTCACCCTGGACGTCTGCGAAGGCCTGCTCTCCGCCTGCACCGCCGAGCTGCAGCGCCTGGGCGTGGCTGCCGGCGACATCACCATCGCCACCGTGCCCGGCGCCCTGGAGATTCCCCTGGTGCTGCAGACCATGGCCCAGACCGGCAAGTACGACGCCCTGGTGGCCCTGGGGGCGGTGATCCGCGGCGAGACCTACCACTTCGAGGTGGTCTCCAACGATTCCTGCCGCGGCGTCCTGGAAGTGCAGCTGAAGACCGGGGTGCCCATCGCCAACGGCATCCTCACCACCGAAAACGACGATCAGGCCCTGGTCCGCATGCAGGTCAAGGGCGCCGACTGCGCCCAGGCCGCCGTGGAAATGGCCAATCTGCTCAAAGCAGTCGGCAAGTAATTTATCCGCCGGGAGCGCCCCACCGGGGCCGCCCGGCCAACCTGAAGTGAAGGCAACACCATGACCGAAGCCAAGAAACCCGCCGGCAAGCCCGCCGCCGCCAAATCCCCCCGCCGCCGTTCCCGGGAATTCGCCCTGCAGGGCCTGTACCAGTGGCGCATCGGCGGTCAGGACGAGGCCGCGATCGAGGCCCACATGGCCGACGTCTCCGGCTTCGACAAGGCCGACCGGGAATTCTTCGTCGGCCTGGTGCGCGGCGCCCTGGCCCAGCGGGAAGCCCTGGTGGCCGAACTGACGCCCTTCCTCGACCGGGGCTTCGACGAGATGTCCCCCATCGAGGCCTGCATCCTGCTGCTGGGCGCCCTGGAGCTGACCCATCATCCGGAAACGCCCTACAAGGTCATCATCAACGAGTGCATCGAGCTGGCCAAGGGTTACGGCGGCACCGACGGCCACAAGTACGTGAACGGCGTCCTCGACAAGCTGGCCGGCAAGCTGCGGGCGGCCGAGGTCGAAGCCAAGCGCAGGCAGCAGCGCGGCTGATCCGGCATTCCCGGCGGGGCACAGCGGCCACGGAGACTTCTCTGTGATCCCTGTGCCCTTTCTCTTGCCTCCGTTTTTCCCCGACTGTCCGCCCCCGAGCCAAGCCGCCCATGCCTTCCGAGTTTGAACTGATCGCCCGCCACTTCGCCGGCCCGACCCCGGGGGCCGTGCTCGGTCCCGGCGACGACTGCGCCCTGCTGCAGCCCTCCCCCGGCATGGAGCTGGCGGTGACCACCGACATGCTGGTGGCCGGCGTGCACTTCCTGCCCGACACCGATCCCGAAGGCCTGGGCTGGAAGACCCTGGCCGTCAATCTTTCCGACCTTGCCGCCATGGGCGCCAAGCCCCGCTGGGTGCTGCTGGCCGGCAGCCTACCCGAGGCCGACGAGGCCTGGCTGGCCGCCTTCGCCAAGGGCTTCTTCACCCTGGCCAGGGCCAGCCAGGTGGACGTGGTGGGCGGCGATACCACCCGGGGCCCGCTCAACCTGTGCGTCACCGCCCTGGGCGAAGTGGCGCCGGGCCAGGCCCTGCGCCGGGACGGCGCCAAGGCCGGCGATGACCTGTGGGTCTCCGGCCAGCCCGGCCTGGCGGCCCTGGGCCTGGCCCAGCTGCAGGGCAAGATTGAACTGCCCGAGGCCCTGGTGCAGCGCTGCCTCACCGCCTTGCAGCGGCCCCGGCCCCGCATTGCCCTGGGCCTGGCCCTGGTGCAGCGGCAGCTGGCCACGGCGGCCATCGACATTTCCGACGGTCTGCTGGCTGACGTGGGTCATATCGCCGAGCGCTCCGGGGTGGAGCTGCGCCTCAACGTGGGCCAGTTGCCCCTGCTGCCCAGGGGCGTGGACCCGCTGCTGGCCCAGCGCTGCCAGCTGGCTGGCGGCGACGACTACGAACTGGCCTTCACCGCGCCGGCGGAAAAACGTATGGCCCTGGCGGCCCTGGCCGCCGACCTGGAACTGCCCCTGTGGCGCATCGGCTACGCGGCCGAAGGTGCCGGGGTGAGCCTGTATGATGGCGACGGGGCGCCGTTGCCCCCCGAATTCATGGATCAATTCAAGGGATATGACCACTTCCGTGCGACCTGACCTGCGCTTCCTCTTCTCCCATCCAGCCCACTTCGTCGCCTGCGGTCTGGGCAGCGGCCTCTCCCGCTTCGCCCCGGGCACCGCCGGCACCCTTTTCTCCTGGGCCGTCTATTCCCTGATCCGGCCCAATTTCGACGAAATCGGCTTCCTCGTCTTCCTCCTGGTGTGCTTCGTCGGCGGCGTGCTGGCCTGCCACCGCACCGGCCGGGACCTGGGGGTGGTGGATCACGGCTCCATCGTATGGGACGAGATCGTGCCCTTCTGGCTGGTGCTGTTCTTCTGCCCGGTGGGCCAGTTCTGGTGGCAGACGGCCCTGTGGCAGACCGCGGCCTTCCTGCTGTTCCGCATCTACGACATCTTCAAGCCCTATCCGGCCAACTATTTCGACGAGCAGGTGAAGAACGGCTTCGGCGTCATGATGGACGACGTCTTTGCCGGCCTCTACACCATCCTCTCCCTGGCCGTGTTGCACTTCGTCCTGGGGCGCCTGCTGTGAGCGGTGGGCCCGCCCAGGCCGAGCTGGAGGCCCTGGCCGCCGCCGTCGGCGAAGCCCTGCTGCAGCGGGGCGAGCGCCTGGCCACCGCCGAGTCGTGCACCGGCGGCTGGATCGGCCAGTGCTGCACCGCCATCGCCGGCAGCTCCAACTGGTTCGACCGGGGCTTCATCACCTACAGCAACGAGGCCAAGCAGGACATGCTCGGTGTGCCGCGCCAGACCTTGCGTAGCGAAGGGGCTGTGTCGGAAGCCACGGCAGGCGCCATGGTCCAGGGTGCCATTGCCAGGAGCCGCGCCCAGTGGGCGCTGGCGGTCAGCGGTATCGCCGGTCCCACCGGCGGCACCCCGGCCAAGCCGGTGGGCACGGTGTGCTTCGCCTGGGCCGGCCCCGAGGGCTGGGTGGCGCTGGAAACCCGCCATTTCGTCGGCGACCGGGAGGCGGTGCGGGCCCAGACCGTGGCCCATGCCCTGGACGTGCTGCGGCAGCGGCTGCAGGCGCCGGTGCTGGCCTAAGCCCCGGGCCTGGATTACCATCGGCCCATTCCCCCTTTTTCCGCGGAGCGCGCCATGAAAGGCAACACTGAAGTCATCAAGCTGCTGAACGAACTCCTGGCCGGCGAACTGATGGCCCGGGACCAGTACTTCATCCACGCCCGCATGTACGAGAACTGGGGCCTGAAGAAGCTCAATGAGCGCATCTGGCACGAGATGCAGGACGAAACCGAGCATGCCGACTGGCTCATCAAGCGCATCCTGTTCCTCGAAGGCACTCCGGGCATGACCCCGGCCAAGTCCATGAAGATCGGCAAGACCGTGCCGGAGATGCTGAAGAGCGACCTGGCCGTGGAAATCTCCGTGGTCAAGGAACTGCGTGCCGCCATGGCCCGCTGCGAGGCCCACAAGGACTACCTGACCCGGGACATGCTGCTGAAGATGCTGGACGACACGGAAGAGGACCACACCCACTGGCTGGAACAGCAGCTGAAGCTGATCGAACTGGTGGGCCTGGAAAACTACCTGCAGTCCCAGATGGGCGACGCCGCCTGAGCCGCTGCCGCCCCGCCAGTCAAAAGGCCGCCTGGGGGCGGCCTTTTGCGTTGACCGGCGCCCTTCAGCTGCGCCGCCGGGGCGGCCACAGGTCCGGCGATTCCTGCAGTTCGGAGAGGTCCTGGCTGATGCTGACGAAGTGGGTGATGCGGCCGTTGGCGTCGCGGATGGGGGCGATGGCCTGCAGGCAGACGTAGATGCTGCCGTCCCGCCGCCTGTTGAGCAGGCGTCCGCGCCAGGTCTTGCCGGCGTTGATGGTGCGCCACAGGTCGGCATAGGTGCCGACCTCGTTGAGCCCGGACTTGAGCAGCCGCGGCGTCTGTTCCAGGATGTCCTCCAGGCCGTAGCCGGTGACTTCCGAGAAGGCCTGGTTGCAGTATTCGAAGCGGCCCTGGGCGTCGGTGATGAAGACCACCGAGGGATTCTGTTCCACCGCCATGGAGAGCTTCTCCAGTTCCGCCTCCACCTGCTTGCGCTCGTGGATGTCGCGGAAGGTGCCGGCCAGGTGCCGGGCCTGGCCGTCGGCGCTGTCCACCACCTGGCCTTCGCCGCGGAACCAGCGCCAGTGGCCGTGCCGGGTGTGGGTGCGGTATTCGCAGCGGAAGCGGAGGCTGCGCCCGTCGCGGCAATCCAGCAGGGCCTGCATGGCCCGGGTCCGGTCCTCCGGGTGCAGGCTGGCTTCCCATTCGGCCAGGCCCACGCTGCGCTCGGCCAGGCGGTAGCCGTTGCCGTCGGCCACGGCCAGGACGAACTGCAGATTGCCTGTCTCCACCGCCCAGTCCCACACCCCCACCTCCGAGGCGCCCAGGGCCCGGCGCAGGCGCTCCTCGCTGGCGGCGAGGCGGTCCATGGCCCGGTGCAGGGAGGTGACGTCCTGGGTGATGCCGTGGATGCGCACCACCCGCTCCGCCACCACCACCGGATGGCTGCGGACCCGCAGCCAGCGCACCTCGCCGTCGCGGATGATGCGGAATTCCTGGTCGGCGGCTTCCCCCGCGAACTGCCGTTCGAAAGCAGCCAGGGTGGCTTCCCGGTCCGCCGGATGCAGGTCGTCGGCCCAGCGCATGGCGTTCGCATACAGCTCGGCGGCGGAATGACCGCTGAGACGCTGGGTGGCGCCGCTGACGAAGGAGAAACGCCGCTCCTCCGCCTCCAGGGTCCAGATGACGTCGTCGAGGGAATCCAGCACCTGTTCCAGGCGCTCCTCCGCCCGGTTGCGGTCCTCCTCGGCGCTGCGGCGCTGCCGGTTGGCGGCGGCCAGGGCCAGGGTCACGGCGGTGAGGGAGGCGATCAGCACCTGCAGCTTCACCTGCACCAGCTGGGGCTCGATATTGGCGAAGGGGCCGGTGCCCAGGGCGGCGAAGACGGCGGCCGTCAGGGCCGTGGTGGCCAGGGCCAGGGTCACCAGGCGCAACTCGCAGCTGAAGGCGATCCAGATCAGGGTCAGCAGGAGCAGCAGGCCGGCGTAGGCAAAGGATTCGGGGGCCCGCTCGGAGAAGAACCACAGGCTGCTGAGGGCGGCGGCGACCACCGCCGCCACCGCCAGATGGCGCCAGCGGCCCTGGTCCAGGCCTTCCCGGGGCTGCAGCCAGGCCAGCAGCAGGGGGGCCAGCAGCTGGGTGCCGGCCAGGTCGCCCACCCACCAGCCGCGCCAGGCGGGCAGCAGCTGGGCCGGCTCCAGGCTGCCGCCCAGGCTCAGGGCACCGACGCCCAGGCTGGCGCTGATGGCGCCGCCCAGCACGGGGGCGCTGAAACACAGGTGCAGCACGTCCTGGGGGCGGCCCAGGCGCGGATCGAACTGCAGGGGACCCCGCAGCAGACGGTAGCCGGCCCAGGCGCCGAGGGCGTTGCCGGCGCCCATGAGCAGGCCGGTGAGGGGAGCAAAGCCGCTGATGAGGGCGCTGCCCAGGGTGGCCAGCAGCACTGCCGGCCACAGCCGGCCGCCGCCCAGGACGAGGGCGGCCAGGGCAATGCCGGCGGGGGGCCAGAAGGGCACGAAGAGGCCGTGGCCGGCAGTGCCGATGGCCATGGTCAGCTGGGCCACCGCCAGATAGGCGGCAAACACCAGCAGCAGCCCCGGGAGCAGGGGCAGGCGGGCAGCGGGGAGGGGAGCGGCGGCCGGGGGCGCCAATAATCGCTTTAGCATAATTTGCGCCATTTTCCCTGCTTTGCCGCGGTGTTCCAAGGCCTTTGATGCTGGGGATAACACGTAGTCCGGGTAACTTGGCGTAGGCCGGAGGGTTTGTGCCATAATCAGCCGCTTGATTTTGGGGAATTCAGTCATGGACGACAACAAGGCCAAAGCACTAACCGCCGCACTGGCGCAGATCGAAAAGCAGTTCGGCAAGGGCGCCATCATGAAGATGGGCGAGACCGAAGTGGACAAGGGTGTGGACGTGGTGTCCACCGGCTCCCTGGGCCTGGACGTGGCCCTCGGCGTGGGCGGCCTGCCCCGGGGCCGGGTGGTGGAAATCTACGGTCCGGAATCCTCCGGCAAGACCACCCTGACCCTGCAGGTCGTGGCCGAGATGCAGAAGCTGGGCGGCACCGCCGCCTTTATCGACGCGGAACACGCCCTCGATCCCCAGTACGCCCAGAAGCTGGGCGTGAACATCGGCGAGCTGCTCATCTCCCAGCCGGACAACGGCGAACAGGCCCTGGAAATCGCCGACATGCTGGTGCGTTCCGGCGGTGTGGACGTGATCGTGGTGGACTCCGTGGCCGCCCTCACCCCCAAGGCCGAAATCGAAGGCGAGATGGGCGATTCCATGATGGGCCTGCACGCCCGCCTGATGAGCCAGGCCCTGCGCAAGCTCACCGCCAACATCAAGAAGACCAATACCCTGGTCATCTTCATCAACCAGATCCGCATGAAGATCGGGGTGATGTTCGGTTCCCCGGAAACCACCACCGGCGGCAACGCGCTCAAGTTCTACGCCTCCGTGCGCCTGGATATCCGCCGTATCGGCGGCATCAAGAAGGGTGACGAGGTGATCGGCAACGAAACCCGCGTCAAGGTGGTGAAGAACAAGGTCTCCCCGCCCTTCCGCGAAGCCCTGTTCGACATCCTCTACGGCGAAGGCATCTCCCGCGAGGGCGAGATCATCGAACTGGGGGTGGCCAACAAGCTGATCGAGAAGTCCGGCGCCTGGTACTCCTACAAGGGCGAGAAAATCGGCCAGGGCAAGGACAACTCCCGGGAATTCCTCAAGGCCAACCCGGCCATTGCCCAGGAAATTGAAGGCAAGATCCGGGAAGCCCTGGGCGTGGCCAATCCCGCCCCGGCGGCCGCTGCCGGGGAATGACCCCGAGCCTGCGCCAGCGGGCCCTGGGGCTGCTGGCGCGGCGGGAGTACAGCCGGGCCGAACTGGCCCGCAAGCTGGCGCCCCACGCAGAATCCGAGGCTGAGCTGGAGACCCTGCTGGACGACCTGGCGGCCCGCCGCCAGCTTTCCGATGCCCGCTATGCCAGTGAAAGGGTCGCCATCCGCGCCCGCCGCTACGGCGATGCCCGGCTGGCCCAGGAGCTGCGGCAGAAGGGCGTGGCCGAGGAAACCGTCGCCGCGGCCCTGGCCCAGGGCGGCAGCGAGCTGGAACGGGCGCGCCAGGTGTGGCAGAAGAAATTCGCCGCCCTGCCCGCCGATCTGGCCGAGCGGGCCAAACAGACCCGCTTCCTCCTCAGCCGCGGCTTTGCCGCCGCCACCGTCCGCCAGGTGCTGCAGGGCGGCTGGGACGACGAGTCCGGCAGCGACTGGTAGAACCCCCGGGCGACACCTCTGGCACAATGCCTTTACGCCCCCGCATTCATAGAATCCGATAGCCCATGTCCGAGCAGAACCCCGACCTCATCGCCAAGCTTTCCGCCAACAACCTGAAAAAGCGCTACAAGTCCCGCACCGTGGTGCATGACGTGTCCTTCGAGGTGGGCAGCGGTGAGGTGGTGGGCCTGCTGGGCCCCAACGGTGCCGGCAAGACCACCTGTTTCTACATGATCGTCGGCCTGGTGCCCTCCGACGGCGGCTCCATCCAGCTGCAGAATCAGGAAGTGACCCACTTCCCCATCCACAAGCGGGCCCATCTGGGCATTTCCTACCTGCCCCAGGAGGCTTCCGTCTTCCGCAAGCTCAACGTGGAGGAGAACATCCGCGCCGTGCTGGAACTGCAGAAGCTGCCCAAGCACGAGATCGACCTGCGCCTGGAGGAACTGCTGGAAGAGCTGCACATCGGCCACATTCGCGCTTCCAATGCCGCCGCCCTGTCCGGTGGCGAGCGCCGCCGGGTGGAAATCGCCCGGGCCCTGGCCACCTCTCCCCGTTTCATCCTGCTGGATGAGCCCTTCGCCGGCGTGGACCCCATCGCCGTGCTGGAAATCCAGAAGATCATCCGTTTCCTCAAGGACCGCAGCATCGGCGTGCTCATCACCGACCACAACGTGCGTGAGACCCTGGGCATCTGCGACCGGGCCTACATCATCAATGAGGGCCGGGTGCTGGCGTCTGGCCGCCCGGATGAGATCGTTTATAATGAAGACGTCCGAAAAGTATATCTGGGCGAGAGCTTCCGTCTCTGACGAGCCCAGTCTCCGAGTCTTTCCCTCAACCCGCTCATTGCCGCCGGCCCCTTCGGCCCCGGGTCCATGAAACCAACCCTCCAACTCAAACTCTCGCAGCACCTGGCCCTGACGCCACAGCTGCAGCAGTCCATCCGGCTGCTGCAGCTGTCGACGCTCGAGCTGGAGCAGGAGTTGGAGAAGTATCTGCTGGAAAACCCCCTGCTGGAGCGCGAGGACGAGAACTACGAGCCCTCCTACAGCGGGAGCGAAGGCGAATACGCCGGCAGTACGGCCGAGGCCGCTGCCGAAGGCCCGCGGGAAGGCGATAGCGGCGAATCCGGTGAAGGCGCCGACAGTCACGGCCCCGAAGAAGTCCGGGACGACAGCCGGGACAGCCTGGGCGAGGGCGAGGACTGGTTTGCCGAAGGCAGCTACCCTTCCGCCTCCCGCGACGAGGACGAGGATTCCGACTTCCAGGAAGTGCAGGCCGCCAACACCTCCCTGCGCGACCACCTCAACTGGCAGCTGGGCCTGATGCAGCTCTCCGAGCGGGACCGGCAGCTGGTCAGCTTCCTGATCGAGGCTCTGGACGAGGACGGCTACCTGACCCAGCCCCTGGAGGAGCTGCAGGAAGCCCTGCCGGAAGAGCTGGAAATCGACCTGGACGACCTGCAGATCGCCCTGCGCCACCTGCAGCACCTGGACCCGACCGGTGTCGGCGCCCGCACTCCGGGCGAATGCCTGGCCCTGCAGCTGGAAGCCCTGCCGGCCGACGAGGTGCGGGACCAGGCCCTGAAGCTGGTGCGCCATCATCTGGAACTGCTGGCCGGCCGGGACTTCACCAAGCTGAAGAAGCTGCTGGGCTGCGACGACGAGCGCCTGCGCGCCGTCACCAACCTGGTGAAGAGCCTCAACCCCCGGCCCGGCGCCCAGTACGCGCCCCTGGATGCCCGCTACATCACCCCGGACGTGGTGGTGAAGAAGGTGCGCAACCAGTGGACCGCCAGCATCAATCCGGACGCCTACCCGCGCCTGCGCATCAACCGGCTCTACGCCGAGATCCTCTCCAAGCAGCGCGGCTCCAGCCTCTCCGGCCAGCTGCAGGAGGCCCGCTGGCTGATCAAGAACGTGCAGCAGCGTTTCGACACCATCCTGCGCGTGTCCCAGGCCATCCTGGACCGCCAGCGCCAGTTCTTCGAACACGGCGAGGTGGCCATGCGTCCCCTGGTACTGCGGGAAATCGCCGAAACCCTGGGCCTGCACGAATCCACCGTTTCCCGGGTGACCACCCAGAAGTACATGGCCACCCCCCGGGGCATTTTCGAACTCAAGTATTTCTTCGGCAGCCACGTGGCCACGGATACGGGGGGCGCCTGTTCGGCCACCGCCATCCGGGCCCTGATCAAGCAGCTGGTGGCGGCCGAAGACCCCAAAAAACCCCTTTCGGACAGTCAAATATCCGAAATTCTTGGCCAACAAGGCATTGTTGTGGCGCGTCGAACCATTGCAAAATACAGAGAAGCGCTCAACATTTCGCCGGCCAACCTACGCAAGTCCATCTAAAAAAGGAGCGAGCCATGAACCTGCACATCACCGGACATCACCTGGAAGTCACCCCGGCGATCCGCGACTACGTCACTGCCAAGCTGGAGCGGGTTACGCGTCACTTCGACAGCGTCATCGACGTCAACGTCATCCTCACCGTGGAAAAGCTGAAGCAGAAGGCTGAAGTCACCGTGCGCGTGCCCGGCAAGGACATCCACGTGGATGCCGAGGATGCCGACCTGTATGCCGCCGTGGACACCCTGATCGACAAGCTGGACCGCCAGGTGCAGAAGTACAAGCAGAAGGCCCAGGATCACCACCGCGACACCATCAAGAATCACATCGAAGAGTGATCTGATTCCCTCTCCGGGACTGGGATGAAAGGCATAGGCGGCGGGGTCGTTTTCCGTTATGATCCCGCCACTTTTCGCCAGGTATCCTGCCTGAATCCCAGTCTCCAACCGGCCCTGCCGCCGCCATCCCGCTGTTCGGGGAAGGTTCCCGCCCCATGGATCTGATCGCCAAACTCCTCCCTCCCGCCCACATCCTGCTGGACCTCGAAGCCAGCAGCAAGAAGCGGGCATTCGAGCAGGCCGGACTGCTGTTCGAGAACAACCTGGGCATCGCCCGGGCCACGGTTTTCGACAGCCTCTTCGCCCGGGAAAAACTCGGTTCCACCGGCCTGGGCCAGGGGGTTGCCATTCCCCACGGCCGCATCAAGGGGCTCAAGGAAGCCGCCGGCGCCTTCATGCGCCTGTCCGCCCCGGTGCCTTTCGATTCCCCCGATGGCAAGCCCGTCGGCCTGATGTTCGTGCTGCTGGTGCCGGAACAGGCCACCGAGCAGCATCTGCAGATTCTTTCCGAGCTGGCCCAGCGTTTCTCCGACCGGGCCTTCCGCGAGGCCCTGGGCGCCTGCGACAACACCGACGACGCCCACCGCCTGTTCACCGACTGGGGGAACCATGCGGCAAATCTCCATCAGCCAGCTGTTTGAGGACCACCAGGACAAGCTGTCCCTGACCTGGGTCGCGGCCCAGGGTGCCGAACGCTCCATCGAGATCCGGGAGCGGGGCAACTACGGCGCCGACGTGGTCGGCCACCTCAACCTGATCCACCCGGAACGCCTGCAGGTCATCGGCGCCGCCGAGTACCAGTGGCTGAGCCGCGTCAATCCTGAGCGCCTCAAGGCGCAGATGAACGAAATTTTCGCCGCCCAGCCCCCTGCCGTCATCGTCGCCGAGGGCCTGGAAGTGCTGCCGGCCGTGCTGGAGGGCTGCGAGAGCACCGGCACGCCCCTGTTCACCACCGCCAAACCCTGCTCGGCCGTGATCGACCTGCTGCGCATCTACCTCTCCCGCCGCCTGGCGGACACGGTGTCGGTGCATGGCGTCTTCATGGACGTGCTGGGCATGGGCGTCCTCATCACCGGCGATTCCGGCGTCGGCAAGTCCGAACTGGCCCTGGAACTGATTTCCCGGGGCCACGGTCTGGTCGCCGACGACGTGGTGGAACTGGCCCGCATCGCTCCCGCCACCATCGAGGGCCGTTGCCCTGGCATGCTGCGGGACTTCCTCGAAGTGCGGGGCCTGGGCCTGCTCAATATCCGCACCATCTTCGGCGAGACCGCCTCCCGGCGGAAAATGAAGCTAAAGCTGATCGTGCACCTGCAAAAGCCGGTGGCCGGGGTGGATGCGCCGCGCCTGCCCCTGGATGCCCAGACCCAGGAGATCCTCGGCGTGGCCGTGCGCAAGGTGGTCATTCCGGTGGCTGCCGGGCGCAACCTGGCGGTGCTGCTGGAGGCGGCGGTGCGCAACAGCATCCTGCAGCTGCGCGGCATCGACAACATGCAGGAATTCATCACCCGGCAGCAGAAGCTGCTGCTTGACGACGATATTTGACGAACGCATAGTGGTAAGCCCTGCCTGACCACTGACGGAGACACCATGAAAAAGATGCTGCTAGCCCTGTTTTCCCTGGCCTGTATCGGCCTGGCTCCCGTTGCCGGCGCCGCCGACGCGGCCAAAGCGCCGACGCCCCAGCAGGAGCGCATGAAGAACTGCAACAAGGAAGCCGGCGAGAAGGGCCTCAAGGGCGACGAGCGCAAGGGATTCATGAAGACCTGCCTCTCCGGCAAGACCGCCGATGCTCCCGCCGCCAATGCGGAGTGCCAGTCCAAGGCCGCGGAGAAGAAGCTGGCCGGTGCCGCCAAGGCCTCCTTCATCAAGAAGTGCGAAGCCGACAGCCAGGCTGCCAAGTAAGCCCGGGGCGGACTTCCCGCAAAAATGCCAGCCGATTGAAGGCTGGCATTTTTTTTGACAGAATGGCCTGCCCCATTCCACCTGCCCCGGCGTTGATGCCGGGGACTTTCCCTGGAGCCCCGAGATGAAGCCTGCCCCCCTGCGTGCCGCTTCCCGCCTGCTCTGCTGCGGCCTGCTGCTGGCGGCAACCGGCGGCGCCCGGGCCTTCAGTTTTGCCGAGGACGAGAAGCAGGGTGCTGCCGAGGAGGAGGGCCGCCGCGGCCGCATCGCCCAGCATCTGGCCGTACCCTGCAAGGCGGCATTGCGCAACCAGGGCATCCTGGTGGCCCTGGCCGACCAGACGGCCGACGGCTACCAGCTGCAGGGCAGCAAATACGGCCGCCATGCCGCCGTGATCAACCAGAAGCTGAAGGCCCTGGGCCTGAAGACCTACACCGCCGAGGAGCAGCGGGCCCGCATCGCCCAGGCCGAGATGGAGGCCTATTTCCGCAACGACCCGGACGCGGCCCTGGCCGCTTCCAGCAAGCTGGGCGCCGCTTTCGTGCTCAAGGGCGGGGTTTCCACCCGCACCGCCTACAACCCGGTGGTGCGCCTGCCCGAGGTCTATGTGACCATGCATTTCACCCTGGCGGCGGCGGACGGCCGCACCATTTCCACCGCCACGGCCAAGGCCGAGTCCTATTCCGGCAGTGACACCGCCGGCATGGCCCTGGAGCTGGTCCATGAGCAGGCCGAGGAGGTCGTGGCCAAGCTCTACAACGATTACTGCCGGGCTGCCGGCAAACCAAAAAAATAAACCTACGGAGTCTTTCATGCGTCAGTACATCGCCCCCATTGCCCTGGCCCTGGCCTGCGCCGGTTCGGCCCATGCCCAGCCGGTTTTCGACAGCCCGTCGCCCACCGCCGGCAGCGACACCTCCAAGCAGGCCAACGAAATGGCCGACAAGGCCATGTACAAGCCGGTGGAGTACGCCAATGCGGCGAAGAAGGGCCCGGCCCTGGTGGTCATCCCGGGGGAGGTGAAGTCCAACAACGCCTCCTTTACCCAGAAATACGGCCCCAACAACATCGCCGACTACGCCGAACTGGAACTGGGCAAGGCCAACTTCAAGATTCTCGAACGCTCCGACATGGGGCCCCTGCTCAACGAGTTCACCCTGGCCTACACCATGGGTGACCCCAGCGCCGCCCGCAAGCTGCTGCAGAAGGGCAAGTTCAAGACCACCAAATACGTGGTCAAGTTCGACATCCTCAAGGCCGAACAGGTGGCCCAGGCCCAGCAGGGCTTCGACGGTCGCTCCGTGGGCAAGCTGCTGGGCGTCTTCGGCGCCTTCTCCGGCTCCATGGGCGGGGCCCAGGCCGGGGCCGTCGGCGAGACGGTGGTCGGTTCGGTGCAGACCCAGGAAAACACCGGGGTGTGGATCATCGGCATGCGCTACAAGATCATCGACGCCAACACCACCGAACAGGTGGCCACCGGCTATACCGAGGAAAAAATGGAACTGGGAGCCAAGGGCTCGTCGGTGATGGGCGTTTCCTCCGGCGCCTCCGGCGGCCTCACCCTGGACAGCATGGTGCAGCGCCTGGTGCAGAAGAACGTCTGGGAAATCGACAGCAAGTACAAGTAACGCTGCCCTAGGGGGCGCCGGCCCAAGGCCGGCCTATACGTACATAAAAACAGGGAGTCTTCCATGAGTGTGCAGCGCCTGCTTCTTCTTTCCTCTTTTGGCCTGGTTCTGGCCGCCTGCCAGACCAATCCGTCGAAGTGCGATCCCGACAACCCGTCGGCGACCTGCGGCAGTTCGACTTCCGATCAGGCCAATGCCATGGCCGACAAGGCCATGTACAAGCCGGTGGAGTACGCCAATGCGGCGAAGAAGGGGCCCCAGATCGTCGTGATCCCTGGGGAAATCAAGAGCAACAATGCCAGCTTCACCCAGAAGTTCGGCCCCAACAACATCGCCGACTACGCCGAACTGGAACTGGGCAAGGCCAATTTCAAGGTGCTGGAGCGGGCCGACCTAGGTCCCCTGCTCAACGAGTTCACCCTGGCCTACACCATGGGTGATCCATCCAAGGCCCGGAAAATGCTGCAGAAGGGCAAATTCAAGACCACCAAATGGATTCTCAAGTTCGACATCCTCAAGGCGGAGCCGGTGGCCCAGGCCCAGCAGGGCTTTGACGGCCGGGCCATCGGTAACGTGGTGGCCATTGCCTCCAACAGCCGGGGCGGCGCCGTGGCCGGGGAGGTAGTGGGTTCCGTGAAAACCCAGGAAGCGACCGGGGTGTGGATTGTCGGCATGCGCTACAAGCTGATCAACGCCAACACCACCGAGCAGGTGGCGACCGGCTACACCGAGGAAAAAATGGAGCTGGGATCCAAGGGCACTTCCGTCATGGGTTTTTCTTCCGGCCAGTCTGGCGGCCTGACCCTGGATTCCCTGGTGCAGCGCCTGGTGCAGAAGAACGTGTACGAGATCGACAGCAAGTACAAGAAGTAACCATCAAGGAGCTGCCATGGCTGAAGCAATGCCGCAAAGGCTGGGCAAGTACGAGGTCCGCCGGGAGTTGGGGCGGGGGGCCATGGGGGTGGTCTATGAGGGCTTCGACCCGGGCATTGTCCGGCGGGTGGCCCTCAAGACCGTGCGCCGGGACCAGCTGGAGAAGGACGAGGCCCAGGAGTTGCTGAGCCGTTTCCAGCGTGAGGCCCAGGCCGCCGGGCGGCTCAACCATCCCAACATCGTCGCCATCTACGAGTATGGCGAGGACGGGGGCACCGCCTTCATCGCCATGGAGTATGTGGAAGGGCGGGAGCTGAAGGACTATTTCGACAAGTCCGAACGCTTTTCCCTCACCGAGATCGCCCGCCTCATGGGCGAGCTGCTCTCCGCCCTGGACCACGCCCACGGCAACGGCATCGTGCACCGGGATATCAAGCCGGCCAACATTTTCATCCTGCACAACGGCCAGGCCAAGGTGGGGGATTTCGGCATCGCCCGCATCGAATCCTCCAATCTGACCCAGGCCGGCTCCGTCCTCGGCACCCCGGCCTACATGTCGCCGGAGCAGTTCATGGGGCAGACGGTGGACGGCCGTTCCGACCTGTTCTCCGCCGGCGTATTGCTTTACCAGTTTCTCACCGGGGAAAAGCCCTTCACCGGCCAGCTCACCACCATCATGCACAAGGTGTTGAAGGAGGATCCCATCGCCCCTTCCGAGCTTAACGTGCAGGTGCCGCGGCGTTTCGATGCGGTGGTGCGCAAGGCCCTGGCCAAGCGGCCGGAGCAGCGTTTCCAGAGCGCCCGGGAGTTCGCCGCCGCCCTGCAGCAGGCCATGGCCGGCGGCCCGGAGGAGGAGGCGACCCTGGTGACCGATGAGGTCACCCTGCTCTCTGCCGAGGCGGAGCGGACCCTGGTCTCCGGAGCGGCGGTGCCCGCCGCAGCCGGCGAGGCCACCCGGGTGGTACCATCGCCAGCAGCCAGCAAGGACGCGCCTTCCAGCCATGGCATGGTCGGGACGTCCGTCCCGCCTGCCTCCCAGGCCGTTGCCAAATCCCGTCTGCCCTATGCCCTGGCGGCGGGGGCGGCGATCCTGGTGGCGGCCGGTGCCGGCTACCTGTACCTGGGCCGCGGCGGCGACGGATCGGGTTCCCCGGCAGCGTTGCCGGCGGCTTCGGTAGCGGCGGCCGACAACGGCACCATCGTCATTTCCGCCGTGGGCGTGGCCGATCCCAGCGACTCCCGCCTGGCCGGCGATCCGGCCCTGCTGCAGGCCGCCCTGCGGGAGGATGCCCGTCGCCAGCTGGTGGAAAAGGCGGTGGCCCTCAACGTGCAGCCGGCCTCCCTCTCCCGCTACTACGATCTGCTGTCTGCCCGCCTGCTTTCCCGCAGCGGCGACTTCATCGAATCGGTGCTGCAGGAAGAGGCGCCACAGCAGGAGGCCGGCGGTCTGGCCACCCTGGGCACCCGGGCCGTGGTGCGGGTGCGGGAGGTGCAGAAATCCCTCAACCAGATGTCCGCCGAGGAGCGGGTGGATTTCATCCGCAACAACGGTGACCCGAAAATCTCCGTCACCATCAACACCCGGGGCGAAGCCGGCGATGCCGTGCGTTCCCCCATCGCCGAGAACATCCTCAAGGAGCGGGTCCAGTCCTTCGGCTTCCGCACCTGGGGCGATGCCGCCAAGGGCCAGCCGGGAGCCGATTTCGCCATCGTCGGCGAGGCCCGCTTCAAGAAGCTTTCCGCCACCCTGCAGGCTTCCGGCCTGACCATCGAGAAGTACGTCATCACTTCGTGGACGGTGAAGTGCATCGACCAGGCCAGCGGCGAGGAAATCTACTTCAACACCACCCTGCCCCAGAACGGCAGCTGGGCCACGGAAGAGGCGGCCCTGAAGGATGTGGGCCGGCTGGTGGGCGAGGAGTTCTCCAAGAGCTTCTTCCTGCAGCACTTCCGTTTCGCCGGCCAGAAGGTCCGCTTCCGCTTCGGCGCCCTGCCCGACAAGGCCCTGCTGCCCAGGTTGCAGCAGGAAATGAACGGATTGCGGGCAGTGCTGGGCACCCGTCTCGACGGCGAGGTGGTGGAGGCGGAGCTGTCCGGCAGCCTGCCGGCCACGGCGGAGCTGGCCCAGGCCGCCGTCCTTGCGCCCCTCAACCGCAAGCTGGGCCAGCCCTGCTTCAGCGTGGTATCCACCGCCGGCAGCGAGGTGACGGTGGGCCTGGACAGCCGTTGCAGCAGCGCTGCCGGCCTGGCCCGCCTCAACGAGGCGCCGCCGGCCGCCCTCTACGAAGCCACGCCCGGGCGCCGGGCCGAAGTGGTGAAAAACCCGGCCCTGCTGAAGAAGCTGGAAATCTGAAGACGCTCCTGGGGACAGGCCCAAAAGAAACGGCCGGCAGGCATGACGCCTCCGGCCGTTGGCTTTGGTTGGGGCCCGCTTACAGGTATTCGAACTGGGCCACTTCCATTTCGGTGCTGCCGCTGGCGGCGGTGTGGCCGAAGGCCACCAGGCCCTTGTTGCGTAGGACGATCTCCTCGCGCCGCAGGAACACTTCGGCCTCGCCTTCGAAGGCGACGAAGGTGCCGTTGGTGCTCTGGTCGATCAGCACGTACTTGTCGCGCCGGCGTTCGATCTTGGCGTGGCTGCGGGAGGCCTTGCGGTCCTCGATGACCACGTCGTTCTCGCCGCCGCGGCCGAAGGTCAGGGTGGAGGTCTTGTCATCCAGCAGATAGGCCTTGCCGTGGTGCCGCACGCAGAGGCGGGTCACGGTGCGCAGGGGCTGGGTGGGGTCGATGCTGGGAGCCTTCATGGTCAGCTCCTCGGTCTCCTGCCACAGCACCTCGACGATCTGCATTTCTTCGGCTTTGCCCTTCACCGGCAGCCGGTCCACATCCCGGGTCGAAGCCCGCAGCAGGGGCGAGACGGTGGCCAGGCTCTGGGCGTTGGTGATGATCTGGCCGGCCTTGGCCAGCCCGGCCATGCGGGCGGCGGTGTTCACCGTGTCGCCGAAGAGGTCGTTGTTCTCCTCGATGGTGGGGCCGAAATGGAAACCCACCCGGATGTTGAGCTTGACCCCGGAGACCGGCGGCAGGTCCAGGACCCGCTGCTGCATGTCCATGGCCGCCTGGAAGGCGGCGTCGGCGGTGGGGAAGGCCACCATCAGCTCGTCGCCGATGGTCTTGATGATGCGCCCCTGGTAACCCTCGACGGCCCGCTCCATGCGCTTGATGCAGCGATCGACGGCGTGCAGGGCTTCCGTGTCCCCCAGCTTCTCGTAGAGCCGGGTGCTGCCGGAAATGTCGGCAAACAGTACCGCCAGTTCTGATTCGGTACTACTCATGCCATTACCCCCCTGAATGACTGCGACAGCATGACTCCAACTACCTGAACAGCACGTATTATCTTCGTCATATTATTGATTTATGTTGATTTTCCCTGAACCGGCATCATAGCAAAGGGCTCAGGCCCCAGCCACTACGGGCAGCGGAAAATCGTCCCCGTCCAGGGGACCCCGGGGCGCCAGCATGGGCGGCAGCTCCGGCGGATCGAACAGGGTGTCGCCCTCGGCCGCCGGGGTCAGGCCGGCCTTGAGGCCCTTGAAGTCGAACAGCTTGGTGTCCGCCAGGTGGGAGGGCACCACGTTCTGCAGGGCGCTGAAGACGGCCTCGGTGCGGCCGGGGAATTTCTGGTCCCACTCCTGCATCATCTCCCGGATTTTCTGCCGCTGCAGGTTGTCCTGGGAGCCGCACAGGTTGCAGGGGATGATGGGGAATTCCATGCCCCGGGAGTAGCGGGCGATGTCGCTCTCGGCGCAGTAGGCCAGGGGACGGATGACCACGTGGGCGCCGTCGTCGGTGACCAGCTTGGGCGGCATGGCCTTCAGCTTGCCGCCGAAAATCAGGTTGAGGAACAGGGTATGCACCATGTCGTCCCGGTGGTGGCCGAGGGCGATCTTGTTGGCGCCCAGCTCCTTGGCGGTGCGGTAGATGATGCCGCGGCGCAGGCGGGAACAGAGGGAACAGGTGGTCTTGCCCTCGGGAATCTTCTCCTTCACCACCGAGTAGGTGTCGGCCTCGATGATGCGGAAATCGACGCCGGTCTTCTCGAAGTAGGCCGGCAGCACCTCGGCCGGGAAACCGGGCTGCTTCTGGTCCAGGTTCATGGCGATGAGGCGGAAGTTGATCGGCGCCTTGGCCTGGAGGATGCGCAGCAGGTGCAGCAGGGTATGGGAATCCTTGCCGCCGGAAACGCAGACCAGCACCGTGTCGCCTTCCTCAATCATGTTGTAGTCGGCGATGGCCTTGCCGGTTTCGCGCAGGAGCCATTTTTCGATGCGTTGCAGGGTGTTGGAGCGTTCCACGGGAGATTCCTGGTTACTTGATTACAGATGGGCCGTGCGGCCCCCGTCTACGTTGATCACCTGGCCGGTGATGTAAGGGCTGTCCACCAGCAGGAAGTGCACGGCCCGGGCGATGTCGGCCGGGCTGCCTTCCCGGCCCAGCAGGGTGTCGGCGACGATGGCCTGGCGGGCGGCGCTGTCGAAGTCGCTGCCCTCCGGCCACAGGATGGGACCCGGCGCCACCGCATTGACCCGCACCACCGGTGCCAGCTCCGCCGCCAGGGCCCGGGTCAGGGTGAGCAGGGCGCCCTTGGCGGCGCAATACAGGGGATAGCCCACCAGGGGCCGCTCGGCATGAACGTCGGTGATGTTCACCACGGCGCCGCCGCTGGCCCGGAGATGGGGCGCCGCCGCCTGGGTGAGGAACAGGGGGGCCTTGAAGTTGCTGCCCACCAGGTCGTCCCAGGCCGCCTCGTCGATGCTGCCCAGGGGCGTGCGGAAAAAGCTGGAAGCGTTATTGACCAGGCCGTCCAGACGGCCGAATGCCGTCACCGACTGCTCCACCAGCCCGGGCAGGGCCGAGGTCTGCAGCAGGTCGGCCTGGATGCAGACGGCGGAACCGTCCCGCTGGGCGTTCAGCTCGGCCGCCAGGCTGCGGGCCTCGGCCGCTGCCGAGCGGTAATGCAGCACCAGACTGGCGCCGGCGGCATGCAGGCGCCGGGCGATGGCCGCACCGACCCGCTTGGCGCCGCCGGTCACCAGAATCGCCTTGCCCTGCAAGTTGCCGTTGCTGTCCATGGACTGCCCTGAACGGATTTGGAAGTTTGCGAATTTTAGCGGATTGGCCCATCATCCCGCCCTCTTTTCGCCCCTTTTTCTTCTTCTTTCATGGCCTTGCCCCTGCCCGACGCCGATGCCCTGGCTCACAGCCAGCGACTGACCGATGCCCTCGCCGCCGAAATCGCCGGCCGGGGCGGCTGGATCGACTTCGCCCGGTTCATGGAACTGGCGCTCTACGCGCCGGGGCTGGGCTATTACACGGCCGGGGCGCGCAAGTTCGGCGCCGACGGGGACTTCGTCACCGCCCCCGAACTGTCACCCCTCTTCGCCCGCAGCCTGGCGCCCCAGGCGGCCCAGATCATGGCGGCCAGCGGCCCCCGCATCATCGAGGCCGGGGCCGGCACCGGCCGTCTGGCGGCCGACCTGCTGCTGGCCCTGGAGGCCCTGGGCAGCCTGCCGGAAAGCTATGCCATCCTGGACCTGTCGCCTGACCTGCGCCAGCGCCAGGCGGCGACCCTGGAGCAGCGGGCGCCCCATCTGCTGGACCGGGTGCAATGGCTGGATCGCCTGCCGCAGCGCTTCTCCGGCCTGGTGCTGGGCAACGAGGTGCTCGACGCCATGCCCGTGCATGCGGTGGCCTGGCGTGAGAGCGGCATTTTCGAGCGGGGCGTCGGCATCGGCCCCGCAGGCTTTGCCTGGGTCGAACGCCCCGCCACCGGCGAACTGCTGGCCAGGGCCCAGTCCCTGGCGGCCGAATGCACCATTCCGCCGGCCGGCTACATGAGCGAGATCGGCCTCGCAGCGCCGGCCTGGGTGGCCTCCTGGGGGCCGATCCTGGAGCAAGGAGCCCTGCTGCTGCTGGACTACGGTTTTCCCCGGCAGGAGTTCTACCATCCCCAAAGGGGCGGCGGCACCCTGATGTGCCACTACCGCCACCATGCCCACCCGGACCCCTTCCACCTGCCGGGCCTGACCGACATCACCGCCCACGTGGATTTCACGGCAGCGGCCGAAGCCGGTTTCGCCGCGGGCCTGGAAGTGCTGGGCTATACCGCCCAGGGCCAGTTCCTCATGAATGCGGGTCTGCTGGACTGCCTGGCCAGCCTGGCCCCCGGCAGCAGCGAGTACTTCAAGGCCGCGGCCATGGTGCAGAAACTCGTGCAGCCCCATGAAATGGGCGAGCTGTTCAAGGTCATCGCCCTGGGCAAGGGCCTGGCCGAGCCCCTGCTCGGCTTCCAGCGCGGCGACCGCAGCCACACCTTGTAAGCGGCAGCGTTCCGGCCCTTCATATTCCTGCAACGCGGAGGGTGTTTACTGACGGCCCCTAGATGTTTTCGGGAATGCCGTCATGCCCCTTGCCTTGCTCCCCGTTGCTGCCAGTCGTGCCCTCTTCCTGGGGCTACTGTTTCTCTTTGCCCTGCTGCTTTCCGGTGCCGTCCAGGCTGCCGGGGCCAGCGACCTGGTGGCCGTGGGCCAGCTGCGGCTGCAGTCCCAGCGCGTGGCCAAGCTCTACCTGCAGGCCGGTCTGCAGATTCAGGCGGACAGCGCCCGCAATCAGTTGCAGAAAGCCACCCAGCAACTGGAGACGGCTCTTGCCGAACTAGCTCCCTACAGCCGCCAGAGCCGCATGGCGCCAACCCTGCAGCGCACCCAGGCCCTCTGGGTGGAGCTGCGGCAGGCACTGAAGTCCCCCTACACCACGCCGGCCCTGCAGCGGGTGCTGGCGGTCAGCGACGACCTGATGCTGGCCAGCGGCAAGCTGAGCCTGCTGATCGAGGAGCAGAGCGAAGGCAATATGGGGCGCCTGCTGGATCTATCCCAGCGGCAGAACATGCTGGCCCAGCGGCTGGCACGGCTGTATCTGATGGGCTATGCCGGCGACCGCAGCCAGGGGCGCCAGGTGGACGCGGAGCAGGCCCGCCGTGAATTCAACACCGCCCTGGGCGAGCTGGCCGGGGCCCGGGAAAACACCGCCGCCGTGCGCAATGCCCTGGAACTGGCCCGTACCCAATGGCTGTTCTTCGACCAGGCCCTGGTCGGCGGCGGCAGCGGCGCCGGTACGGACAGGCAGAGCCAGGCCCGCAATGTGGCCACTACCAGCGAGCGCATCGCCGAAGTGCTGGAGGAGGTTAGCCGCCAGTACGCCCAGGTCTACAACAGCACCCAGGTGGCGGTGGCGCCGGGGGGCGCCCGCCGCAACTGAGGTGATCCGGGCAGTGCCTATTCCTGGGCGGCGTAGAAGGCGTGGAGATAGAGGGCGGGGTCGATACCCGGTTGCCGCGCCGGTGCCGCCACCAGTTGCAGCTGGGGCTCCAGCCGGGGCGGCTCGGTCCAGTTGGCGTTCAGTACGTCTTCGTCGTAATGGGCGGTGAGGTCGTCGCTGCAGCGGCCCGTGCTCATGTCCATGATGGTCAGCATGTTGCTCTCCTTCACCGTGAGGGGGCGCCCGTCGCCCCCTGTAAGAGGTGTAACGGAGTGCGGCGGGAAAAGGTTGAGCTGTTCCGGGATTTTTTTGCTCCGGTATCAAGAAAGCCGGATTTTGGTCGTAGAATGAAATAGTAATTCCACGAGGAGAACGCCATGGACGTCAATGGCATCGCCAGTCTGGCCACCAGTTTTTCGGAAACCCAGACCAGCAACCAGATTCAAACCGCAGTCCTGAAGAAGGCCCTGGATGCCCAGGCTTCCAGTGCGGCCCAGTTGATCCAGGCCCTGCCCCAGTCCACCGTCAATCTGCCCGACCATCTGGGCAAGAACGTGAACACCACGGCCTGAGCTGCCCGGCCCTGCCGTCGCAGATACCGAAACGCCCCGGCTTGCCGGGGCGTTTGTTTTGGGTGCCGCGGTTCAGAAACCCTGGCCTTGGAGCCAGGCCAGGAGCGACCTGGCCACCTTTTCCCAATCCTGTTCCAGCATCAGCCCGTGGCCCATGCCGGGGAAGATTTCCGGGGTGATGCCGTAGGTGTCCCCGGTCATCTTCACCTGGGCCGCCGGCACCAGGGCATCCAGTTCGGCGCCGATGATCTGCAGGGGCGGCAGCCGCATGCGCAGCAGCTGGGGCAGGTTGAACAGGGACATGTCCCAGATGGCCCGCTGGGACTCCTTCTGCATGTGGCCGTAGTAGCGCAGCAGGCGCTCCGGCTCCACGTCCTGGGCAAAGAGGGCCTGCTCCAGCACGTGGCTGGCCACCTGGCCGCCCCCCAGCAGGTGGTTGAGGTCCCCCAGCAGGTCCGGGCGGGAGAAGACCATCTGCAGGGAAGCCCCCACCAGGCCCTGGGGCGGCACCGAGCACATCAGGACGGCGCCCGGCACCTGGGCCTGCTCGAGGTACTTCTGCACCACGAAGCCGCCCATGGAGTGGCCGATCAGCACCGGCGCCTGTTCCAGTTCCGCCACCGCCCGGCGCACGTCCTCGACGTAATCCTGGATGCTCCACCAGTCGATGCTGTTGTGACCCCAGCTGCCGCCGTGGCCGCGCAGGGAAACGGCATGGGCGTCGTAGCCGGCGGCGGAGAAGAAGGGCAGGAAGTGCTCGTCCCAGCACCAGGCGCCGGCGAAGGCGCCATGGACGAAGAGCAGGGGCGTGGGCCGGGCCTTGGCCTTGCCTTGGGCCGGGCGGGAAATGACTTCAAGGACCTGGTCCTGGGCGCGGGTGTCCATCAGGCGGGCACCTCCATGCCGCGCCGCACGGCGGGCCGCTCGCCCACCAGGGCGGCCCAGCGGGCCACCTGGGGATAGTCCGCCAGGTCGATGCCCTGCCATTCGTGGCGGCTGACCCAGGGGTAGATGGCCATGTCGGCGATGGAATAATCGCCGGCGACGTAGGTCTGGCGTTGCAGCTGGCCCTCGAGGACGCCGTAGAGGCGGGCCGTTTCCGTGCGGAAGCGCTCGATGGCGTAGGGCACCGGAGCCGGGGCGAAGCGCAGGAAGTGGTGGGTCTGGCCGAAGATGGGGCCGATGCCGCCCATCTGGAACATCAGCCATTGCAGCACGGCATAGCGCTCCGGCCCGGCAACGGGCAGGAAGCGGCCGCATTTTTCCGCCAGGTAGATGAGGATGGCGCCGGATTCGAACAGGCTCAGGGGCTGGCCGCCGGGGCCCTCCCGGTCCACGATGGCGGGAATCTTGTTGTTGGGGTTGATGGCCAGGAAGTCCGGGGCAAACTGCTGCTCCCGGGTGATATCCACCGGCTGCACGGCGTAGGGCAGGCCGCACTCTTCGAGCATGATGGAGACCTTGCGGCCGTTGGGGGTGCCCCAGGTGTAGAGGGTGATCATGGCTTTCCTTGGTTCTGTGTCGCGGGGCCGGCTTCCCGTGGTTAAATCGGGGCCGCCGGATGTGGGCGCCAACCTTTCCTGTCTAGGTCTGCACAATGTTGAAATGGCTTCTGACCCTGAGCCTGGGGGTGATACTCCTGGGCCTGTTCCTGCCCCGCCAGCCGGGGCGGCGGCGGGGCCTGCCCGGGGATGTCAATCTGCGCCTGCGCGGCCGGGACTATTTCTTTCCCTTCGGCTCCACCCTGGTCTTTTCTGCCCTGCTGGCCCTGCTCAGCCGTTTTCTCTGAGGGCCGCCGCGACGGCGCCGGCCCGGGCCTGGTGGATGGCGTCGGGGATGCGGGAACGGTCGCCGGCGGCCTTGGCCACGGCCCCCGCATCGACGCTGCGGGCCGCCGCCAGGGCGGTGCGCAGCCGCGCCGGGCTGGCGTAGGGGCGCTCCTCCCAGTCCTTGCGGCCGTTGTAGTCGCAGGCGCAGGCGGCGAGCAATTGCTCGAAACGCTCGGGGCGGCGGAAGGCGTCGGTCTTTTCCAATAGGGTGACCAGGGTCGCCGGCCGCATTTCCAGGCATTTGTGGATGTCGCCGTGGTAGCGGGCGGTGAGCAGGGCCAGGTCCCGGCATTCCACCGGCACCTTGAGGCGGGCGCACAGCGCCTCGCCCAGCTCCACGCTGCGGTGCTCGTGGCCGATGTGCCGGGGCAGGATGTCGGCCGGCGTGGTGCCCTTGCCCAGGTCGTGCAGCAGGGCGGCGAAGCGCACCGGCAGCGGCTCGCCGCGGCTGGCGGCGACGTCGATGACGCGCATGACGTGGTCGAAGGTGTCGATTTCCGGATGGTAGTCGGCCCGCTGGGGCACCCCGTCGAGCTTCTCCAGTTCCGGCAGGAGGCGGGCCAGGGCGCCGCAGTCCTTGAGCACGGCGAACATGCGCGAGGGCCGGGCCTCCATCAGGCCCTTGGCCAGTTCCTGCCACACCCTTTCCGGCACCAGGGCGTCCACCTCGCCGTTGGCCACCATTTCCCGCATCAGGGCCAGGGTTTCCGGGGCCACGGAAAAATCGGTGAAGCGGGCGGAGAAGCGGGCCAGGCGCAGGATGCGCACCGGGTCTTCGACAAAGGCCGGGCCCACATGGCGCAGCACCCGGGCGGCAATGTCCCGGACCCCGCCGTAGGGGTCGGTGAGGCTGCCGTCCTCGCCTTCGGCGATGGCATTGATGGTCAGGTCCCGCCGCGCCAGGTCCTGTTCCAGGGTCACGTCCGGCGCCGCGTGGAAGGCGAAGCCGGCGTAGCCCCGGCCGGTCTTCCTTTCGGTGCGGGCCAGGGCGTATTCCTCATGGGTCTGGGGATGCAGGAAGACGGGGAAATCCTTGCCCACCGGCTTGAAGCCCTGGGCCAGCATGGTCTGGGGATCGGCGCCCACCACCACGTAGTCCCGGTCCTGCACCGGCAGGCCGAGCAGGCGGTCGCGCACGGCGCCGCCGACGACGTAGATCTGCATGAGCGGGGTCAGGCGCCCACCTCGGCCCGGGCGCCGGCAGCCCATTCCTGCATGGCCGGCAGGGCCAGCAGGGTGTCCCGGTAGGCGGCAGCCAGGGGCGGCAGTTCGACGCCGTAGGTGTGGAAGCGGAAGGCCACCGGAGCGTACATGGCATCGGCCACGGAAAAGTCGCCGAAGAGGAAGGGGCCGGCCGCGGCGAAGCGCTCCCGGCAGGAAGTCCAGAGGGCGGCGATGCGGGCGATGTCGGCCAGGACCTCCGGCGTCTGGCCTTCACCGGGGCGGCTGGCAGCCACCTCCATGCTCATGTGTTGGCGCAGGGCGGCAAAGCCGGAGTGCATCTCGGCGCTGACGCTGCGCGCCTCGGCCCGGGCCTTGGGGTCGGCGGGCCACAGGTCCACATGATTCAGGGAGGCTTTTTCGGCCAGGTATTCGCAGATGGCGAGGGAGTCCCACACCGTCAGGTCGCCATCGATCAATGCCGGCACCTTGCCGGAGGGCGAGTGGGCCAGGATCTGGGCCTTGGTGTCCGCCTGGCGCAGGCGCACGGGGATTTCCCGGAAGGGCAGCCCGGCCTGCTTCAGCAGCAGCCAGGGCCGCAGGGACCAGGAGGAGAAGTTCTTGTTGCCGATGACCAGTTGCAGCATGGATTCTCCTCCCGGGCGGGGGGCAGGCGTTCAGCGGCCGGCCTGGCCCCGGAACGTGTTGAACTTGGCGTTGGGATCGGCGGCCAGGTAGGTGGGGGCCACGGATTCCAGGGAGGCGGGGCACCAGCGGGCCGGAGTCTTGGCGCCGGGGGTGGCCACGTTGTCCACCTGCATGGAACGCAGGTTGTCCGGGGACATCAGGGGCTTGGGCGCCAGCCACAGCAGGCCGGCCTGCAGGTAGGCCCAGCCTTCGGAGAGCTTGAACAGGGGCCGCTCCTTGCCGATCACCTTGCCGGTGTACTGGATCAGTTCGCGCAGGCTGTAGACACCGGGGCCGCACAGTTCATAGGTCTGGCCGAAGGTGTCGCTGTCTTCCAGGCTGTCCACGAAGGCCTGGCCCACGTCGTCGATGCACACCGGCTGGAAGCGGGCGTCGGGGAAGCCGATGGGGAACACCGGGGCCAGCTTGAGCAGCTTGGCGAAGGTGTTGAGGAAGGAATCGCCGGCGCCGAAGATGACGGAGGGACGGAACACGGTCACGTCCAGCGGGCCCTGGGCGGCCAGCACGATGGCTTCGCCGTCGCCCTTGGAGCGCAGGTATTCGGAGGGGCCCTTGGCGTCGGCCTTGAGGGCGCTCATGTGCACCAGGCGCTTGACGCCGGCCTGCTGCATGGCGGAGACGACTTTCCGCGGCAGTTCCACATGGGCCTGGGCGAACTTGCGGCCATAGGGCATTTCGCTGTCGCCGTGGAGGATGCCCACCAGATTGATCACCGCGTCCTGGCCGCGCATCAGGGCGAGCAGGTCTTCTTCCTTGTTGATGTTGGCTTCCACCACATCGACCCCGGGCAGGGGCAGCAGGTGCTTGGCCCGTTCCCGACGACGGGAGGGCACGGTGATGCGGATGCCTTCGCGGGCAGACAGCAGGTTGGCAATGTGGCTGCCGACAAAGCCGCTACCGCCCAGCAACAGAATGTTTTTGATCGCCATGATTATCTCTGGAGTGTCGCTTTATAGTCTTTGCGCCGCGCCGATGCCGGCACGATGCTCCCCTCACCTCCCGGCAACGCTGGCGCCGCCGGGAAAGCCCGGATTTTACGGCAAATCTTCCGGTTTTGGCTGGTTCTCGCCACCGCTGCCCTTGGGCAGCACCACCCCCAGCCGGCTTTTCAGGGACTGGGGCCGGCCGTTGTTGAAGAGGGAGGCGTAGTAGACCGAGTTGCTCATCACTTTTTTCACGTAATCCCGGGTCTCGCTGAAGGGGATGGTCTCGGCGTAGATGGCCCCCTCGATGGGCTTGGCCGCCCGCCATTTCTGGGCCCGGCCGGGGCCCGCGTTGTAGGCGGCGGAGGCCAGCACCGGGTGGTTGTCCAGGCTTTCCATGACCATGCGCATGTAGGAGGTGCCGAGCAGCACGTTGGTGTCCGTGTTGGTCACCTGGCCGTGGTCGTAGTCCTTGAGGCCGATCTTCTTCGCCACCCAGCGGGCCGTGGCCGGCATCAGCTGCATCAGGCCGGAGGCGCCGACGGAGGACTTGGCGTTGGTGACGAAGCGGCTTTCCTGGCGCATCAGGCCGTATACCCAGGCGTCGTCCAGCTGCTGCTGGTGCGCCACCGGGCGCACCTGCTCGTCGAAGGGGGAGAGATAGCGCAGGCTGTAGTCGTGCTCGTTCTTGGTGCGGTCGGCGGCGGCGATGGCCCGGTCGTAGATATTGCTGCGACGGGCGATTTCGGCGGCGGCCAGCAGCTCCCGGTCGTCCATGCCGCGCAGGGCCCAGCTCCATTCCTTGGTGCCCTCGAAGCGCAGGTTGGCGCGGAACAGGGCCAGGGCCCGGCGCAGGGCCAGGTTGTCGCCGACCCGGGCCAGTTCCTCCCGGCTCAGGGGGCGGGCCTGGGGCGGCAGCTTGATGGGGCGGCCCAGCTCGTCGTCCGCCAGGTTGCCGTAGAAATTGGGCTGGCCGGCGATGCGCTCGAAAAGGGGGTTGGCCAGGTCGTTACGGCCGGCGGCCTTGTAGGCCCGGCCCAGCCAGTAGGTCCAGCTGGGATCGGCGGCCTGGGTCGGGCTCATGCCTTCGATGGCATGGCGCACCAGGTGCCAGTCCTGGGCACGCAGGGCGGCACGCACCTTCCAGGCCTGGGCTTCGTCGGAGAGGGGCGTCAGGTCGCTGCCGCGGCGGTACCAGTCCAGGGCTTCCGGATAGTGGCGTTGGGCGCCCTGCCAGCCGATCTGGCCCCAGGCCCAGGCCCGATCGGCGGGCGGCAGCTGGCTTTCCAGGGCATCCAGGCGCTGGGCGGCCATGGCCGGATCGTTGCGGGCCACCCGCTGCAGCGCCAGCAGGGCCAGTTCCCGCTGCAGGCGCTGGCTGGTGCCGGAGAGCTTGACCAGGAAAGGCAGGGGTTTGTCCGTCACCTGGTCCCACAGCTTGCGCTCCGGGGTCTGGGCCACGGGCAGGTACTGGGCCGTGTTCCAGGCGGCGCCGAGCTTGTTGATTTCGAACTGGCGGCGGATGCGGGCCCAGACGTCGTCGGAATTGACCTTCTGGGCCGCCACCACGGCGTCCAGCACCGGGTTGCAGGGCTCGGGCACTTCCAGCAGGGTGCGGAACAGGGGCAGGGCGTCGTCCAGGGCCTTCGGGTCCTTGCGTGCCAGGCGGCTCTGCAGGCTGAGGCAGGCCAGGTCCTGGTCGGCCTGGGAAATCTTCGGGTACTCGGCCTCGAACTCGCTCCAGCGCTGCTGCTTGCCGAGCAGGCGCAGCCAGTCGCCGCGCAGCTTCTCGGCGATGTAGGTCTTGTCCTGGCGGGCGAGGAAATCGTTGAGGGCGGCGACGGTGTTGGCGTCGGCCTTCTCCAGCTGGGCGCGGATCTGGAAATACTCCACGTAGGGCGCCAGTTCGTGGTCCCGCAGCTCGGCGGCGAGGCGGTCGAGACGGTTCAGGTCGCCGGCGCGGAAGGCGTCCCGGGCGGCGACGAACTGTTCGTCGCTACCGGCGCGGGCCGGGGCGTTGAGGCCGAGACAGAGGCCGAGCAGGGCGGAGCACAGGGTGAGGCGAAGGGCGAAGCGGGGGCGGGCTGGGGAAGGCGACATCGTGGTGTGATAATCTGGTTCGGCGTCTGCAGGGCAGGCGCTTGAGGCAAGGGGCTGGCGGGAAAATATGCCGTCACGGCAGAGCCACTGGCAGCCCTTTGAGCATAGCACAGGCCGGGGCCCTGCCCGGCCTCCGCAGCGAGCCAATTTCATCTTTCTCCATGACCGCCATTCCCTTCACCCCGCCGCCCGCCCCCGAGAACCGCAACGTCCTGCGCCAGCGCCTCATTGCCGCCCGCCGCGGGCTTTCCGCCGAGGCCGTGGCCCTGCTTTCCGAGGCCATCTGCGGCCACCTCATGGCCGGTTTCCCCGAACTGGAGGGCAAGGTGGTGGGTTTCTGCTGGCCGGTGCAGAACGAGCCGGACCTGCGTTCCCTGCTACTGGAGTGGCAGGCCCGGGGCGGCCGCTCGGCCCTGCCGGTGGTGACGGTGCCCAATGCGCCCCTGGCCTTCCGCGAGTGGCGGGAGGCGACGCTCCTGGCGCCGGACCGCTACGGCATCCCGACGCCCACCGAGGGCCCCTGGCTGGTGCCCCAGGTGCTGCTGCTGCCGGTGAACGGGGTGGACCGGCTGGGCTACCGCCTGGGCTACGGCGGCGGCTTTTTCGACCGCACCCTGGCCAGCCTGGACCCCCGGCCCCTGGCCATCGGCGTCGGCTACGAACTGGCCAGGGTGGCCGACATCGGCCCGGAGCCCCACGACGAGCCTCTGGATGCCCTGGTGACGGAAGCCGGCATCACCCGCTTCCGGCCCTGAGTCGTCGGTGTCGGCCACTGCCGGGAGAGGCAGGCGGGATGGGCGTCTTGAGATGGTGTGGCCGGTGAGCGGCTTGCAATCGGTCTCCCCCGGCAGGTGGTCGGGAGAATGCCGTCTTTCCTGCCTTCCCGGGCAGGCGTAAAGGACCGCTGCCTGCCGCCCTAGGCCAGGCTTTGGCGCAGGGCCGCCAGGTAGCGCAGGCCGGCGATGGCCCGGCTGCCGTACCAGGAGATCATTTCCCCATCCACCGTCAGCACTGGGGTGCCGCCCGTGGCCGGGTCGGCGGCCAGTTCCAGGGCGTCCTTGTCGCGGAAGGGATAGGGCTCGCTCGGCAGCAGGATGCGCCCGGCCTGGCGGGCCAGGGCCAGGTCCACTTCCGGATAGCGTTCGGCGGCGTCGGCGGGCAGGCTGTCCCAGCCGGCGGCGGCCAGCATGCGGGAAATGTAGGTGTCCCGGCTGACGCTCATCCAGGGCTTCTTCCAGATCAGGTAGAGCACCGTCTCCCGGGGCAGGTCGGCCACGGCGTCCGCCAGTTCGGCCCGGGCCGCGGCGTAGTCGGCGCAGAGCCGCTCCGCCTCCCCTTCCTTGCCGAAGAGATGGCCCAGCAGGCGGTACAGGGCCGGATTGTCGTCCGGGCCCAGGGGATGGGTGACGACGATGTGGGGCACGAAGGACTCCAGAGCCGCCACTTCCTCGCGCCGGTTTTCATCCACATTGACGATGACGTGGGTGGGGGCCAGGGCGCGGATCTTCTCCACGGAGAAACCCTTGGTGCCGCCCACCTTGGGCACGGCCTGCAGGGCCTGCCGCGGATGCACGCAGAAGCCGGTGCGCCCCACCAGCTGCGGGCCCAGGCCCAGGTCCCACAGCAGCTCGGTGATGGAGGGCACCAGGGACACCAGGCGCAGTTCGCCCTGATCGGCGGACCAGGCGGGGTGCGGCTTGCCGAGGGCGTCGGGCCATTGCATCATCGGGCATCCATGAACGTGAAGGAGCAGCGATGCTAGCGCAAAAAATTGCGGTGGTGACGGGTGCCGCCCGGGGCTTGGGTCTGGCCGTGGCCGGCCTGTTGGCCGAGCAGGGTTGCCGGGTGGTGCTGGTGGGGCGGCGGGAAGGTCCACTGCAGGCGGCCTGCGCCGAACTGGCCGGGCGCGGCCTGGCGGTGGCGGCCCAGGTGGCCGACGTCACCCGGGGCGAGGACGTGGCCCGGCTGGCCGCCTTCCTGGAGCGGGAATACGGCGGCGTGGACATCCTGGTGAATAACGCCGGGGTCTTCCTCGAACCTCACGATTTTGCCGACCCGGCCAGCGGCAGCCTGCTGCGGGTCGATCCGGCGCTGGTGGCGGCGACCCTGGAGGCCAACACCCTGGCGCCCCTGCGCCTGATGCAGGCCCTGGTGCCCCTGATGCGGCGACGGGGCTGGGGGCGCATCGTCAATGTCTCCTCCGGCATGGGCCAGCTGTCCACCATGGGCGGCGCCTGGCCCGGCTACCGGGCCTCGAAGACGGCCCTCAACGCCCTCACCCGCATCCTGGCGGCGGAACTGGCCGCGGAAGGGGCGGCGATCAAGGTCAATGCGGTGTGTCCCGGCTGGTGCCGCACCGAGATGGGCGGCAGCGACGCCCAGCGCAGCGCCGAGGAGGGCGCCCGCAGCATCCTGTGGGCCGCCACCCTGCCCGACGACGGGCCCAGCGGCGGCTTCTTCCGGGACGGCCAGCCCCTGGACTGGTAAGGCTCAGCGCCGGGGCGGGGCGCCCGCCGGGGCTTGCTGCTCCCGGGGCGTCGGCTCCGGCGTGGCGTCCAGCTGGGCCTTGATGCGCGCCGTGATCTCGGCGGCGGGCATGGCGTAGGGGAACTTGGCGACAAAGCCACTATCCGGCCCCAGCAGGTACATGCCGGCGGAGTGGTCCATCCAGTACTGGTCCGAGCCCGGCTCCTGGACCTTCTCGTAGCGCGCCTTGAAGTTGTCGGCGACGCCCCGCACCAGGGCCGGCGATCCGGTGAGGCCGAGGATGCGCGGGTTGAAGAAGGCGACGTAGTTGCCCAGGACCTTGGGCGTGTCCCGCTGCGGGTCCACGCTGATGAAAATGGGCTGCACCCGCTTGCCCGCCTCTCCCAGCTGTTCCAGGATGGCCGCCATTTCGGCCAGGGTGGTGGGGCAGACGTCGGGGCAGGAGGTGTAGCCGAAGGTGATCAGCTGGAACTGGCCGCCGAAGTCCTGGTTGGTGACCACGTTGCCGTACTGGGTCTGCAGCAGGTAGCGGGGCTGCACGCCGACGGCGATGTCGTCGCCGCTGGCGGCCAGATGGCGGGCCGGGTTGAGAGGCTTGGCCGGGGCCTGGGCGGCGGCCGGCAGGGCAAGGGCGGCACCCAGGGCCAGCAGGGCGAGCTTGAGACGGGCGTGTTTCATGGTCAGCGGGCCACGGCGTCGGCGGAGGCAGGCGGCAATTGCTCAGCCAGGGCTTCGGCCTTGCGGGCCAGTTCCGGGGCGGCGGGGCAGGTGCCCCCCTGGCGCGAGCGCTCCAGGAAAGCGTTCTGGGTGGCCCCTTCGAAAGCCTCGCCGTACTGGCGGGTCTTGGGGGCGCGCTGGATCACCAGCCCCTTGATCCGTGCCACCACCTCTTTCTGGCCACAGGCCAGGGCGGTGCCGTTGAGGCGGCCCAGCTCGGTGAGGGCCTGCAGTACCGATTCGGGCGACAAATCCGCCGCCCGGGCGGGTTGGGCGGCCAACAGCGAGAGGGGTAGCAGGAGCAGGGCAAGACGGCGCATAGGGTCCTCGGAAGCAGGGAGAATGGGCGGATGATAGCCCGGCCCGGGGCCGCCTGATTTGATATAGGCCGGATTTGTCGCCGCCCCGGACCCCGCGGTGGCGGCGGGGCCTGTGGGATAATCCGCCCCATGTCTGCTCCCAACCTGCCCGCCGGCGCCCCCGAACTGGTCGCCGTCATCGAGGCGGCCCTGGCCGCCCGTCCCGAGGAACGCATCCTGCGCCTCAGCCACGAGGGCCAGTCCCTGGTGGTGAAGCGCGCCTCCGACCAGACCCGGGCCCCCTGGGTCACCTGGATCGCCGCCCGCATCGCCGGCAGCCTTTCGCCCCAGCCCCTGCCGCGGCAGTCTCTGGCCCTGTCGGATCAGGGCGGCCTGATCCGCATCGAAGCCCGCCGCCTGCGCAGCCTCCACGCCGCCGGGGTGAAAGTGCCCCGGGTGCTGGCGGAAGGGGCCGGCTGGCTGGCCCTGGAGGCGGTGGGCGACACCCTGGAACACGCCCGCACGGACCGTCCGCGGCAAGAATGGGATGACCTGCTGCTGCGGGCCATGGACGACCTGGCGGCCTTCCACCGGGCCGGCCACTGGCACGGCGGCAGCCAGGTGAAAAACCTGATGCTGTGGCAGGGCGAGATTTACCGCATCGATTTCGAGGAAGACATCGGCGAGCACCTGCCCCTGGCCGTGGCCCAGACCCTGGACCTGGTGCTGCTGGTCAATTCCTGCCTGCTCCTCGACGACCGGGGCGAAGCCGCCTGGCAGACCATGGGCGAGGCCCTGCTGGAGCGCTACTTCGCCGCCCACCCGGCGGCCGACATCCGCCGCTGCCTGCGGCGGGCCATGCTGTGGCTGCGCGCCATCACCTTCCTGGCCCGGCCCTGGCGCCACAAACGGGGCCGCAGCCTGCGCCGGGTATTCCTGCTGCGCCGTTGCCTGGAGAGTGTATTGCCCTAGGGCAACACCAGGGCCAGGGCCAGGGGCAGGAACAGGAGGGCGGCCAGGTTGCCGAGCAGGACGATGGAGGCCACCTGGTCCGGCTCCTGGCGATAGCGTTCGGCGAAGACGTAGTTGAGCACGGCCGGCGGCAGGGCGCCGAAGATCACCAGCAGGGCTTTCTGCTGCCCTTCCAGGCCCAAGGCCAGGGCGGTGGCGTAGGCCAGCAGCAGGCCCACCAGGGGCCGGGCCAGGGCGCCCCACAGGCCGACCCGCACCGCCGACAGGCTGGAGCCGGCCAGGCGCACGCCGAGGGAAAAGAGCAGCAGGGGAATGGAGACGTCGCCCAGCATCTTGATGGCCAGCTTCAGGGGCGGCCAGATGGGAATGTGCAGCAGGCTCACCGCCAGGCCGACCAGACTGGCCAGCACCACGGGAATGCGCCACAGGTTGGTCAGGCGGGTGTGGTGGTCGAGCAGCCAGGCGCCGAAGGAGAAGTGCAGCAGGTTGGAGACCATGAACAGCACCACCATGGGGGCCAGGGCCCCGTCGCCGAAGGCCAGCACCGCCAGGGGCAAACCCAGGTTGCCGCAGTTGTTGAACATCATGGGCGGCACGAAGGTCTTGGGGGCGCTGCCCAGCAGACGGGCCAGGCCCCAGCCGGCGAGGCCGGAGCCGACCACGCCCACCACGGCGCCTACGGCCAGACCCCAGTTGGCGGCCAGGTCGAAGGATTTGTCGGCCATGGCGGCGAAGACCAGGGCCGGCACGAACACTTCCATGTTGAGCTGGTTGGCGAAGGCCATGTCCGGCTGCTTCTTGCGGCCGTAGAGCCAGCCGAAGAAGACGATGGCGAAGAGGGGAAAGACGATGGCGACGATGCGCAGCAGCATGCCGGCTCCAGGGCGGGGTTCCGGGAGAGTGTAACGGCGGCCCGGGCGGGGCGGCCATCAGGGTTGCCCCTAGGTGGAGGGCGCCGGGGCGGCCTGCCGCCGCCCCGCTTCTTACAGCACGTAGCGGGAGAGGTCCTCGTCCCGGGACAGTTCACCCAGGCGGGCATCCACGTAGGCGCCGTCCACGGTGAGGGTCTCGGCGCCGGACTTGCCGGCGGTGAAGGAGACTTCCTCCAGCAGCTTTTCCATGACCGTGTACAGGCGGCGGGCACCGATGTTCTCGGTCTTTTCATTGACCGAGTAGGCGATTTCCGCCAGGCGCCTGATGCCATCGGCGGTGAATTCCAGCTTCAGGCCCTCGGTGCCGAGCAGGGCCTGGTACTGGCGCGTCAGGCAGGCGTCGGTCTGGGTCAGGATCTGCTCGAAATCGGAGACGGAGAGGGAATCCAGTTCCACCCGGATGGGCAGGCGGCCCTGCAGCTCGGGGATCAGGTCCGACGGCTTGGCCAGGTGGAAGGCGCCGCTGGCGATGAAGAGGATGTGGTCCGTCTTGACCATGCCGTACTTGGTGGACACGGTGGTGCCTTCCACCAGGGGCAAGAGGTCCCGCTGCACGCCCTGGCGGGAAACGTCGGCGCCGTGGGCGTCGGAGCGGGAGGCGATCTTGTCGATCTCGTCGAGGAAGACGATGCCGTTCTGCTCCACGTTCTTCAGGGCTTCCAGCTTCACTTCCTCGTCATTGACCAGCTTGGCCGCCTCTTCCTCCACCAGCAGCTTCATGGCTTCGGGAATCTTCAGCTTGCGCGACTTCTTGCGGGCCGTGCCCATGCTCTGGAACATGCCCTGGATCTGGCTGGTCAGCTCTTCCATGCCCGGCGGCGCGAAAATCTCCGCCTGCATGCCGGGGGCGGCCACCTCGATGTCGATTTCCTTGTCGTCCAGCTCGCCCTCCCGCAGCTTCTTGCGGAATTTCTGGCGGGTGGTGGAATCCTCGCTGCTGCCCTGGTTCTCGTTGAAGAAGCCGGCACCCCGGGCGGGAGGCAGCAGGGCGTCGAGGACCCGGTCCTCGGCCGCGTCTTCGGCCCGGGCCCGCACCCTCTTCATGGCCTGCTCGCGCTGGCCCTTGATGGCGGTCTCCATGAGGTCGCGGATGATGGTGTCCACGTCCCGGCCCACATAGCCCACCTCGGTGAACTTGGTGGCCTCGATCTTGATGAAGGGGGCATTGGCCAGGCGCGCCAGGCGGCGGGCGATCTCGGTCTTGCCGACGCCGGTGGGGCCGATCATGAGGATGTTCTTCGGCGTGATCTCGTGGCGCAGGCCCTCTTCCACCTGGGAGCGGCGCCAGCGGTTGCGCAGGGCGATGGCCACGGCCTTCTTGGCCTGGGCCTGACCGACGATGTGCTTGTCCAGCTCGTGCACGATTTCCTGGGGAGTCATCTGGGTCATGGCGTCCTTACTCCAGGGTCTCGATGGTGAAATTGCGGTTGGTGTAGATGCACAGGTCGCCGGCGATCTCCAGGGACTTGCGCACCACCTCGCCGGGGGCCAGCTCGGTGTTCTCGATCAGGGCCCGGGCGGCGGACTGGGCGTAGGCGCCGCCGGAACCGATGGCGACGATGCCGTACTCCGGTTCCAGCACGTCGCCGTTGCCGGTGATGATGAGGGAGGACTCCCGGTCGGCGACGGAGAGCATGGCCTCCAGCCGGCGCAGGGCCCGGTCGCTGCGCCAGTCCTTGGCCAGTTCCACGGCGGAGCGGACCAGGTTGCCCTGGTGCTTTTCCAGCTTGGCCTCGAAGCGCTCGAAGAGGGTGAAGGCGTCGGCGGTGCCGCCGGCAAAGCCGGCCAGGATGCGGTCGTTGTAGAGGCGGCGCACCTTGCGCGCCGTGGCCTTGACGACGATGTTGCCCAGGGTCACCTGGCCGTCGCCGCCCATGGCGACGGAGGCGCCGCGGCGCACCGAGAGGATGGTGGTGCCGTGATACTGTTCCATGCGGTTTCTTCAGTTCGGGAAAGAAGGGGAAATGCGCTGCCGCCCGCGCCACGGCGGGGCGGCAGGCTGCCAATTCACTTGCGTGCCGGCTCGATGCGGGCCACCGCATTGACCCCCACCACCGCCAGCAGCTCGAACACCAGGCGGTTGGTGTTGCGGATGATGACCGCCTTGCCGGCGGATTTGCAGGGGGTCAGCATATTCACCAGGGCGCCGGCGCTGACGAAGTCGATGCGCACCACGGCGGTGAAATCCAGGACCACCGGGTCCCGGCTTTCGGCGAAATCCTTGAGGTCGTTGAAGCGGGCGTTTTTCAGTTCGCCGCTGAGACGGTAGGCCTCGTCGCCCTCGCTGCCGTCCGTACAGTCCGGACACTGGGCGGCGGCCACCGGGGTGGCCTGGACCCGGGCCGGGTCCCAGGAGGGAGGCGACACTTCGAAGGTGACGGCGTAATCCACCGCCCGCTCCTCGAACTGTTCCTGGCGGCCGGCCCGTTGCAGCAGCTCCAGCTGCAGCAGCCAGCACTGGGGATTCTCGGCCTTGCCGGTGACCGCGGCAGCGGCCAGCAGGCCTTCCAGGGCCTCGATGCCGGCCAGTTCCAGCACCTGCTTGCGCTTGGCCGACTGCTGCAACAGCTTGAGGAAGCGCTCGGCCCCGGCATCGTCCAGCTGCTGCACCTTGGACAGGTCCAGGCGCTGCTTCTGGTTCTTCTCCAGGGCATCGGCCAGGATGCCGAAAGCGGCGTGGTTGCTGCCTTCCATGGCGCCCTTGAAGAGAGTGGTAGGCGTGCCGCCAGCCACCACCGCCTCGGCCTTCTTGGTATCGCACCAGGCCGGCGGGGATCGCTCGAAAATGCGGGCGAAGTCCAGTTCCAGGTTTTCGAAGGCGGCCTTGTCGCCGTGCAGCTGGTAGAAATCGAACAGCATCATCCACAGGCGGATGGCCGTGGGGCCGGAACGGTAGCGGCCCACCGCGTCTTCCAGGGTGGCCTTGGCGACGCCTTCCTGGCCGTTGGCGTAGAGCACGGCGGCCTGCTCCACCACGGCTTCCAGGGGATCGCTTTCGTTATCCAGCTCGATGCCGCCGGATTCCAGGTCGCCGAGGGAGAAGCCGGTGAAGTCCAGGGACATGGAATCCACGGCCGGGGCGGCCTTGGAGGGAGTTTCGAGGGGCGCGGCGGCGGGCGCGGCAGGAGCCCCGGCGGGCTGGGGCGCGGCGGCCGGGGTCGGCGCCGGTACCTTGACCATGCGGGCTTCGGGAACCTTGTTGTCTTCGCGACTCTTCTTGAACAGCGAGAAAATCATGGCCTGCTTTCAGTGGGCAGCAAAACGCCGCAGCAGTATATAACGACTAGCTTATGACTTTTATCACACTACGCCGTCATGCCGCAATCCGGGGAAAACCGCGCGCCAGCAGGGCGCTGGCGGCCCCCAGGAGAACCAGCAGCAGGGCCAGCACCGGGCCGAAGGGCTGATCCAGGACCAGGGCCAGGGCGAAGGCCAGCAGGTGGGCCAGGCCGCCCAGGAGGGCGCCCAGCCACAGGGCGGCACGCCAGCTGCGGGCCCAGGGGGCGGCGGCCAGGGGGGGAATGAAGACCAGGGCGAAGGCGGCCATGACGCCGACGCTGGTGGTGGCCAGGGCCAGGATGCCGGCCACCACCAGGTCGAAGGCCAGGTGCAGGCGGCGGCTGGAGCGGCCCCGGGCCCGGTAGAAGTCCGGATAGAAATGGGACAGCAGCAGGGGCCGGGAAAGCCAGCGCAGCAGGGGCACGGCCACGGCGAAGGCACCCAGGGCGGCGAGGAAATGGCTGCGGTCGGTGAAATAGAGCTGGCCGTCGAAGAGGGCATGGCCCAGGCGCTCGGCAAGAGGCAGGTTGGCTGCCAGCAGCACGGCGGTGCCCCAGCCGGCCAACAGCAGCATGGCGTAGGCGGCGCCCCGGGTGGCTTCGGCCGCCTCCTCGAAGGCGTTTTTCACCGCCGCCGCCAGGAAGGCCGCAGCCGGGCCGCCCAGGACCAGGGGCAGGGCCAGAGCTGCCGCCGAAAGGCTGCCGGCAGCGGCCATCTGGGCGTAGGAGAGGGCCGCCAGCCACTCGCCGCGCAGGCGCAGGTAGGCGCCGCAGAGGGGTAGCAGCAGGGCGAAGACCAGGCCGGTGAGGCAGGGCCAGAGAAAGAGGGGGTCGGACAGCAGATCCAGGTTCATGGCCGCAGCCCTCCCGGCAGGCGTACCACCCGCTGGCAGGCGGCGGCGACGAAATCGTCGTCGTGGCTGACCAGGACGATGCCGGCCCCGGCCGCCGCCCGGGCGGCGATGGCGGCTCCCAGGGCGGCCACGCCCTGGGGGTCCAGGTTGTTGGTGGGTTCGTCGAGCAGGATCACGTCCGCCGGCGCCTGCAGGCAGGCCCACAGGTGCAGGAACTGCAGCTGGCCGCCGGAAAGCCGGTCCAGGCGCTCCTCCAGCCGGGCCGCCAGCCAGGGCGGCAGGCCGGCGGCGCTGGCGCCGGTAAGGGCCAGCAGCTCCCGGCCGTTGAGGGGGATGCCGGCCACCGCCGGCTGGCGCTGGGTCTGCCAGGAGATTTCCACCCCCGGCGCCAGCTCGACGCTGCCGGCAAAACGCCGGCCGGCGCCGGCCAGGGCCGAGAGCAGGGTGCTCTTGCCCGAACCGTTGGGCCCCGCCAGCCCCAGCACCTCGCCCCGGGCCAGGGTGAAATCCACCGGCCCCACCACGGGCCGGCCGTAGCCGGCGACGAGGGCGGCAACGCTGAGCAGGGGATGGGCGGAGGCAGTGGGCATGGAGGGTTCAGCGCAGGGCGGCCAGGAGGCGGTTCACCGTGTCGTCGAAAAGGGAGAACAGGTCCTTGGCCTCGGCCGTGCCGCCCACGGTGAAGGGCAGGATCACGGCGGGGATGCCGGCCTTGTCGGCGATCCAGCGGGAGGGGGCATCATACTGGTAAGCGGGCCGCAGGACCATGCGCCCCGGGTTGTGCTGCTGCCGCGCCAGCACTTCCGCCAGGTAGCCGGAAGACGGTTCCATGCCCGGCTTCTGCTCCAGCACGCCGACCTGCTTCAGGCCGAGCCAGGCATTGAGGTAGGGGAAGGCGTCGTGCTGCACCAGTACCGGCACGCCCTTGAGCGGGGCGGCCTTGGCTTCCCAGCGGGCGATGGCGGCCTTCCAGCGTTCGGCGAAGCTGCGGTAGCCGGCCTGGTAGGCCTGGGCCTGGGCCGGGTCCAGCTGGGCCAGGCGCTCGGCCAGGGCCTCGCCGATTTTCAGGTAGAGGCGCGGATCGGTCTGGATGTGGGGATTGCCGCCGGCATGGACGTCACCGTGGGAGCGGTCCAGCACCGCCGGCACTTCGCGCAGGGTGACGTAGCGGGCCGCCTCGAAATAGCCGGGCTGGCCGCTCTGGATCGCCGGATTGCCCGACTCCCGCTGCACCAGGGGCAGCCAGCCCACCTCCAGCTCGGCGCCGGTGGCCACCAGCAGCTGGGCGTTGCGGCCCCGGGCGATGAGGGAGGGCTTGGCCTCGATGCGGTGGGGGTCCTGCAGGCCGTTGGTGGCGGCCACCACATTGACCTTGTCGCCGCCGATCTCCTTCACCAGGGCCGCCCATTCGGGCACCGTGGCCAGCACATTGAGCGCCGCCTGGGCCGGCAGGGTGAAAGCCAGGAGCAGTAAAACAATCAGTCGTTGCATGGAAATTCCTTTCAGCCGGCGGAGGGGCAAAGCCCGCACCGCCAAAAAATTCAGATCACCTTGAAAACCGCGCGAGTGCCGGCGAGGCTAGGCGCGAGGGTCCGCCGTGTGCTCTTGCACACAAGGCCCCGAGTAACGAAGCATCGCCGGTGCCAGCGTGGTTTTTAAAATTTGTGGGCGCCGTGGGTGCCCAGACTCTGGATGTATTGCAGGAACACCTGGTTGTCCGTCTCCCCCAGCCCGGACTGGTCCCGCGCCAGCTGCACGCGGAAGCGGGAGAACTCGCTGGGGCTGTAGTCGAACATGACGCTGTTGCGGGTCGGGTTGTGGCTGGCCATGACCGGGAAGTCGGAACCGCTGAGGATGCCGTTCTTCGCCAGGCCGATGTCCACCGTGCCGTAGTCGAGGCGGTCGTGGCGCAGGCCGGCGCGCCAGCGCGGCATGAACTGGTACACCCCTTGCAGGTACCAGCCGGACTGCTTGCTCTCGTAGCTGCCGCTGCAATCGCCGCCGCAGGCGCCGGCGGCCGAGTTGCTGGCCAGGGTGCCGCTTTCGGTGCGGCGGAAGTACTCGCCCTGGAGGGTGAAGTTGGTGACGCTGGGGTTGCCGTTGGGCGCCCACTTCCACACCCCGTCCAGGATCCACAGGCGGCTCTTGCCGCTGAAGGTGTCGTCCACCGCCGCCCCCAGGCTGTCCGTGTCCTGGTAGGTACGGTCCTTGGGCGAGGTGCCCAGGTAGGAGAGGCCGGCGCGCCAGGCGTTGCTGGGGCCCACGTCGCCGCCCAGGTGGGCGAAGAGGACGCCGGTGGTGGTGCCGTTCTTGTTGCGGTCGGTGCTGGGGAAGGACTGGCCGCGGCCGGCTTCGGCGCCGATCTCGAGGAAGGTCTTGGTGGGCGCCAGCCAGCGCAGCTGCACCCCGTCCTGGCCGAACTGGTTGCCGAGGAAGGCCTTGTAGGCCAGGGGCGCATCGACGAAGTCCCAGGCGTGGGCGTGCTGCTCGTTGAGATAGCCGAGGCTGGAGAAGAAGCGGCCGGCCTTGAAGTTGAAGCCGCGGCCCAGGCCCAGGCTCTCGATGTAGGCGTTTTCCATGTCCACGCCGCCTTCGGGCTTCAGGGCGGCGATGGCGACGCCGCGCCAGTTGGGGTCCACGTTGGCGCTCAGCACCAGCTCGGTCTCGCCCAGGCTGAAGCTGCGGCTGCCGGGGCCCACTTCGCCCAGGGTCGGGGTGAAGCCGGTGATCTGGTAGCTGTTGGGGTCCTTCTTCAGGTTGTTGTAGGTGCCGGTGAGGATGAGGGAGATTTCCGGGTTGAAGGCATTGGCCCGCACCGGTTCCCGGCTGCGGGAGGCCTGGGCGCTCTCGGCGCTGGCCTTGGCCTCGCCGGCGGTGGCGCTGGCATCCACCGCCGTCTTCTCGGCCTTGACGGCCTTGGTTTCAGCCTGGGCCAGGCGCCCTTCCAGGGCGGCGATGCGCTGCTCGTAGGCGCGCTGCATCTGCTGCAGCTGCTCGCGCATCTGCTTCATTTCCCGGGCCACGTCGGCATCGGGAGCGGCCTGGGCGGCGCCGGCGGCCAGGGCAAACGAAACGGCCAGGGCCAGGGGGGTGTAACGGGGAGTGAACATGGTCTACCTCAATTCAAATCTGACAACGACGGGACAGCGACGGCCGCCCGCCCCGGGCCGGAGAGGCAAGGGGGATGCGGCTCTTCATGGCTCGTTGCTCAGGATCGAGGCGGGGCGCCCTGGCGGGGCAGGGGGGTCGGCAGATGGCGCCAGCGGGACGCGCTGGCGATGGCCGGCTCGAAAGCGGCCAGGGACAAGGGCAGGGGAGCAGCCGTCGCCGCCAGGGGCGTCGCGTGGCCGCCCAGGTGCAGGCAGACGAGACAGGACTCGGCCACCGGGCCGGCCCCCTCCTCGCCCTGCAGGTGGCTGGCCAGGTGCAGCAGCCACACCGCCGCCAGCAACAGGGGCAGCAGGGCCAGCCAGCGGACGAGGCGGGCGGGGGGGCGGCAGCGCGGCGCCGGCATCATGGCGGTTTAGACGGCCTGCCCGTCGGCATCGCGAACGCCGCCGCAGAACATGGTGAAGGCCTTCTCCACGTGGTCCTTGGCGAAGTTGCGCACGATGAACACCAGCCGGGTGCTGCGGTCGTTGAAGGGTTCGGCTTCCGGCCAGGCATCCAGCACCAGGGTCGGGTAGCGGGTGTGCTGCACGCAATGCACCACCCGGGGCTGCGCCTCCCCGGCCACGTGCACCAGGCCCTTGACCCGCAGGATGCGGTCGCCGCAGGTGGCCAGCAGCACGTCCAGGGCTTCGAGGAAATCGCCCCAGTGCAGGGGCTCGGCAAAGCGCAGGGTGAAGGCGTGCACCAGGGCGTCGTGCCGGTTGGGATCGTGGTCGTGGCCGCTGTGGTTGGCCCGGGTCGCCTTGACCGCTTCCTCCGCCAGCCAGCGGGCCACTTCCGGCGCCTTGGCGGCGGCGTTGAAGGTGCCGCTGTCGAGGAACCAGGCGGCGTCGGCCCGGCCCTGCACCACCACATGGCGCGGCGCGCCGGGGTTGAGGCGCTGCAGGCGGCGCTCCAGGCGCGGCAGGGCCTCGGGATCGGCGAGCAGGTCGGTCTTGGTCAGCAGCAGGCGGTCGGCCATGGTGACCTGCTTCACCGCCTCGAAGTGGCGCGACAGCTGGCCCTCGGCATGGGTGGCATCCACCGCCGTGATGACGCCGTCGGTACGGTAGCGCTCGGCGATGAAGAAGTCTTCCATCAGGGTATGCATCACCGGCGCCGGATCGGCCAGGCCGGTGGTCTCGATCAGCACCCGCTTCAGGGCCTTGATCTCGCGCCGCTGGGCGCGCATGGCCAGGTCCTTCAGGGCCCGCACCAGGTCGCCGCGCACGGAGCAGCAGAGGCAGCCGGAGTCGAGCAGCACCAGGTTCTCGTCCACCTTTTCCACCAGATGGTGGTCCAGACCGGTTTCGCCGAACTCGTTGATGAGCACGGCCGTATCCGCCATCTCCGGCTGGCGCAGGAGGTGGTTGAGCAGGGTGGTCTTGCCGGCGCCGAGGAAGCCGGTGAGGACGCTGACGGGAACGCGGCGGTCCATGGTCTTATGCGCTTACCAGGGCTTGCCGATGCACTGGCGCAGGCCCTTCTCGAAAATGTCCCGGGGCAGGTTGCGGCCGATGAAGACGATGCGCGACTCCCGCGCCTCGTTCTCGGCCCAGGGCCGGCCCACGTTGGTGGCCACCAGCATGTGCACCCCCTGCAGGATGATCTGGTGGGCCTGGCCGGTCACGGCCAGGAGGCCCTTGTAGCGCAGCATGTCCTCGCCGTAGACCTGCACCAGGGCGCCGAAGAATTCGTCCAGGCGGGCCGGGTCGAACTCGCCGTGAGTGGTGAAGGCGAAGCTGCTGATGGCGTTGTTGTGGTGATGGTGGTGGCCGCTGGCGAGGAAATCCGGCTCCCGCTCCAGCACCGACTCCAGGGAGAAGCTGTTCACGTCCAGCAGGGCCGCCAGGTCCACGCCCTGGCCCTGGAGCGTCTCATAGATAGCGGCGCGGCCGTTGATGTCCACCAGGCGGGCGATCAGGGCGGCCTTCTCGGCCTCGCTCACCAGGTCGGTCTTGGTCAGCAGCAGGCGGTCGGCAAAGCCCACCTGCTCCTGGGCGATCTCGTGCTGGTCCAGCTGCACCATGGCGTGCTTGGCATCCACCAGGGTGAGGATGGCGTCCAGGCGGTAGGCCTGGGCCACTTCCGGCTCCACCAGGAAGGTCTGGGCCACCGGGCCCGGGTCGGCCAGGCCGGTGGTCTCGATCAGCACCCGGTCGAAATGCAGGGTGCCGTTGGCGCGCTTTGCCACCAGCTCGCCCAGGATGCGGGTGAGGTCGCCGCGCACGGTGCAGCAGATGCAGCCGTTGTTCATCTCCACGATCTGCTCTTCGCTTTCCAGCAGCAGGTCGTTGTCCACCCCCACTTCGCCGAATTCGTTTTCGATGACGGCGATGCGCTGGCCGTGGGCTTCCTTGAGGATGCGGTTGAGCAGGGTGGTCTTGCCGCTGCCGAGGAAGCCGGTGAGCAGGGTGACGGGAATACGGGGATCGGTGGTGAGCATGGCGGCTTTCAGGGCTGGGCGGCGGCGCAGGCGGGGCACTGGCCGTGGAGATCCACTTCCATGCGGGCCAGGCGGAAGCCGGCGGGGAGTTCGGGGG
>NZ_JBXAST010000017.1:0-57402 GCF_058809645.1 Azospira sp. MPR-E4
CCCCTGTCCAGCCCCCTGCCCCGGGCCCGCAGCGTGCCCCAGGCCGGCGACAGCCGGGGCGGCAATGGCCAGGAGGACTTCGCCGGGCTGCGTCCGCGCCAGCCGGCCGACCCCCTGCGTCACATCGCCTGGAAGGCGGCAGCCCGGGAGCCGGCGGAACGGCCCCTGCCGGTGAAGCACTTTGCCGGCGGCGGCGCCGAGGAAATCCGCCTCGACTGGCAGGACCTGCCCCCGGGCTGCGACGTGGAACGGGGCCTCTCCCTCCTCACCGGCTGGGTCCTGGCGGCGGAAGCCGAGGGCCTGAGCTACGGCCTGCAGCTGCCCGGAGTGGACACCCCCCGGGGCAACGGCCCGGCCCACCGCCAGCGCTGCCTGGAAACCCTGGCCCTGTGGTCGCCTGCGGGAACCCGTCAGCCATGAACTGGCGCCTGCCCTGGCGCCGGCAGCGCCGTCCGCTGCCGGCGCCCCTGCCCCACAGCGTGCTGCCCTGGCTGCTGCTGTGCGCCCTCGCCACGGCCGGGCCCCACACCCTGCACCAGCCCCTCTGGCTCACTGCCATTGCCGGTCTGGTCCTGGCCTGGCGCGCCTGGCTGTGGCTGCGCCAGCTGCCCCTGCCGCCCCGCTGGCTGCTGTCCCTGGTATCCCTCGGCAGCCTGGCCGCCATCGTCGTCGAATACCGCACCCTTCTCGGCCGGGATGCGGGTGTCAGCCTGCTGGTGCTGTTCCTGGCCCTCAAGCTGATGGAACTGAGGCAGCGCCGGGACGGGGTGGTGGTACTGATGCTGGGCTATTTCCTCCTGCTCACCCACTATTTCCACTCCCAGAGCATTCCCACCGGCCTGTGGATGCTCCTGGCCCTGGTGCTGCTCACGGCGACCCTGCTGCGCCTGCACGGCGACGACCGGGCCCGGCCCCTGGCCAGTCTGCGCTACGCCGGTGTGCTGACCCTGCAGGCCCTGCCCTTCATGCTGGTGCTGTACCTGCTCTTTCCGCGCATCTCCGGCCCCCTCTGGGGCCTGCCCCGGGACGCCCATGCCGGGCTCAGCGGCCTCTCGGAGACCATGGCCCCGGGCAGCTTGGCCAATCTCATCCAGAACGGCAGCATCGCTTTCCGCGTCCAGTTCCAGGGCGAGACGCCGCCCCGGGCCCAGCTCTACTGGCGCGGCCCGGTGCTGGACCATTTCGCCGACGGCGTCTGGCGCGCCCGCTTCCTGCCCCACCGCAAGCCCCAGGTGGAAGCCCGGGGACCGGAAGTGGCCTACGTCACCACCCTGGAACCCCACAACCAGCGCTGGCTGCTGGCCCTGGACAGCCCCACCGCCGTCCCCGCCGAGGCCAGCATCGGCTACGACCTGCAGGTGCTGGCGCCGGCGCCCCTGACCAGCCGCAGCCGGCAGGCCTTCCGCTCGGTGCTGGACTACCGCCACAACCGCCAGGAGCAGCCCCTGGTATTGCAGCGGGCCCTGCAGCTGCCGGCGGAACGCAATCCGCGCACCCGGGAACTGGCGGAACAGTGGCGTCGCGCCGATCCCCGCCCGGCCAGCCTGGTGCAGCGGGCCCTGGCCCACTTCCGCCAGGAGCCCTTCTTCTACACCCTGCGCGCGCCCCTGCTGGGACGGGACGGGGTGGACGAGTTCCTGTTCGCCACCCGCCGCGGCTTCTGCGAACACTACGCCTCGGCCTTCGTCGTCCTGATGCGGGCCGCCGGCGTGCCGGCCCGGGTGGTGACCGGCTACCAGGGCGGCGACATCAACCCGGTGGACGGCTACCTGACGGTGCGCCAATCCGACGCCCACGCCTGGGCCGAAGTCTGGCTGGAAGACCAGGGCTGGCGGCGGGTGGACCCCACCGCCGCCATTTCCCCGGCGCGCATCGAGGCCGGCATCGCCGCCGCCCTGCCCGACGACGAAGCCCTGCCCCTGCTGGCCCGGGTGGACCTGGATTGGCTGGTGCGCCTGCGCCACCGCTGGGAAGCGGCCAACAACGCCTGGAACCAGTGGGTCCTCGGCTACACCCCGGAACGCCAGCGCCAGCTGCTCTCCCGCCTCGGCCTGCAGCAGCCGGACTGGCGCAATATGAGCGCCGCCCTGGCCGCCGCCTGCGGCCTGCTACTGCTTCTGCTGACCCTGTGGAGCCTGGGCCGGCGCCCCCGCTTGGTCCCGGAGGAGCGCCTGTGGCAGCGCTTCTGCCGCCGCAGCGCCCGCCTCGCCCCGGACCTGGCGCGGGCCCCGTGGGAAGGCCCCCTGGCCTACGGCCGCCGGCTGGGACAGCGCCTGCCCACCCTGGCGCCCCAGGCCGAAGCCATTGCGGGGCTTTACGCCACCCTGCGCTATGGGCCACCATTGGCGCCCCGTGACCGACAACAACTGCTAGAACGGCTAGCCGCCTGCATCCGCGAGCTGCCATCCCGGAGACCCTCTTGAAACATGCCTTGCGGCGCAGTGCCGCCCGAATCGCCCTATTCATCCCGCTCCTGGCCGCCCCCGCTTTCGCTGCCGGCGCCCGCCCCCAGGAAACCTTCGCCAACGACGAGCAGGCCGCCGCCTTCGCCGCCGACATGGCCCAGCGCCACGGCTTCAGCGAGGCGGAGCTGAAATCCCTGTTCGCCGCCACCGGCCCCAACGCCTCCGTGCTCAGTGCCATCCAGCCCGCCGCCAGCGCCGAGCGCCGCTCCTGGCAGCGCTACCGGGAACGTTTCGTGAACGACCGCCGCAGCCAGCAGGGTCTGCTTTTCTGGCAGCGCCACGCCGCCACCATCGCCAAGGCCAGCGCCGTCTATGGCGTGCCGGAGGAAATCATCGTCGCCATCATCGGCGTCGAAACCGAATACGGCCGCAACACCGGCCGCTATTCCGTGCTGCAGGCCCTGGCCACCCTGGCCTTCCGCTATCCGCCCCGGGCCGAGTTCTTCCGCGGCGAGCTGGAAAACTTCCTGCTGCTGGCCCGGGAGAACCGCCAGTCGCCCCTGGAGATCAAGGGCTCCTACGCCGGCGCCATCGGCATTCCCCAGTTCATGCCCAGCAGCCAGCGCCGCTTCGCCGTGGACTTCGACGGCGACGGCCAGATAGACCTGCGCAACAGCCCGGAGGACGCCATCGGCAGCGTCGCCAGCTTCCTCGCCCAGCACGGCTGGCAGACCGGCGCCCCGGTGGCCCATCCCCTGCCCCTGGGCACGGAGCCCCCGGCGGAACTGACCCAGACCGACCTCACCCTGCGGCAAAGCGCCAGCGCCCTGCGCCGGGCCGGCCTGGCCGCCCCGGGCCCGGACGGGGCCCGCTATGCCATGGTGGACCTGGTGACGCCGGACGCGCCGACGGAATACTGGCTGGGGGAACAGAATTTCTGGGTGATCAGCCGCTACAACCGCTCCAGCTTCTACGCCATGGCGGTGTTCCAGCTGGGGGAAAAACTGCGGGAAGAAAAACAGGCCCTGCTGGCGGCCGGCCAGTAGGCTGGCCCGGGGCCACTGAGGGTCGGGCCGGGAGGCCGGAGGGGCGGGCCTGCTAGAGGATGCTGTCCCGGTCCACGCCGCCGCGCTTGATGATGCGTCGCAGCTGGCTCAGGGCCTCGCCCTGGATCTGCCGCACCCGTTCCCGGGTCAGGCCCAGGTCGGCGGCGATGGCTTCCAGGGTGGCGATCTCCGCCCCCTTCAGGCCGTAACGGCGCTCCACCACCTGGCGCTGTTTTTCCGGCAGCTGTTCCACCCACTGCAGCACCAGGTCGTTGAGTTCGTTTTCCTGCAGCACCCCCACCGGGTCGGCCCCGGCGGAATCGTCGGCCACCGAGTCCCCCACCGTGTGGTTGGGGTCGATGTCCAGGGGCGTATCGAGGGAGGCCACGTGCTCGTTGAGATGGAGAATGTGGCGGATATCATCCACCGGCTTGCCCAGCAGGTGGGCCACTTCCTCCACCCGGGTCTCCCGGGACGGCGTCAGGCCGCGGGCCCCGTCCAGATGGCGCATGGCCCGCAGCACCACGTTGATTTCCTTGACCACGTGCACCGGCAGACGGATGGTGCGGGACTGGTTCATGATGGCCCGCTCGATGCTCTGGCGGATCCACCAGGTGGCGTAGGTGGAAAAGCGGAAGCCCCGCTCCGGATCGAATTTCTCCAGGGCATGGATGAGCCCCAGGTTGCCCTCTTCCACCAGATCGAGCAGCGGAATGCCCCGGTTCAGGTAGTGCTTGGCGATATTCACCACCAGGCGCAGGTTGTGCTCGATCATCTTCTGCCGGGCGGCGAATTCCCCGGCCTTGGCCCGGCGGGACCATTCCAGCTCCTCCGCCGGCGTCAGCAGAGGCTTGGCACCGATCTCGTTGAGATAGAGCTGGGTGACGTCGTTGAGCAGTTCATAGGCCGGCGGCGCCCCGTCGTCGCCCTCTGCCGCCGTCGCAGCGGCGGCCAGGGACTCGTCCTGGGCCTCGTCCGCGGCGAACGCCTCCTCCGCATCCCCGTCGGGAAAGTCAGCGGCGTCGGCGTCGTCGCGCACGGCAGACCTGTCAGCGCTTGGGCAGGTACTGGGTGGGATCCACCGGCTTGCCCTGCCGACGGATTTCGAAGTGCAGCTTCACCTGGTCCGTGTCCGAATTGCCCATCTCAGCGATCTTCTGTCCCCGGGTGACGGACTGGCCTTCCTTGACCAGGATGTTGTTGTTGTGGGCGTAGGCGGAGAGGAAGGTGGCGTCATGCTTGATGATCACCAGCTTGCCGTAGCCCCGCAGGCCGCTGCCGCTGTACACCACCTTGCCGTCGGCCGCCGCCAGCACCGGTTCGCCCAGCTTGCCGGCGATGTCCACGCCCTTGTTGGTGGCCTCGTTGAAGCCGGCAATGGACTTGCCGCCGGCGGGCCAGGCCCAGGTCACATCGGCAGCAGCGGGGGCCGCCGCAGCAGCCGGCGCCTCGCTGCGGACGGGTTCTGCCGGCTTGGCGGCAGCGCCCTGGGCATTGTTCTGGTTCTGGGCCTTGGCCCAGGCCTGGTCGGAATAGGCTTCCTTGCCGGCCTTGGGCTCCCGCTTGAGCGTGTCGCTGGCCGCAGCCGGCGCCGGGCCGCCGTCCAGGGAACGGCTTTCCACCACGCCGCCACCGATGGGCTTGGCCACTGCCGTGCCGGCAGCACCACCGTCGGGCGGCGTCACGCGCAGCTGCTGCCCCACCAGGATGCGGTTGGGATTTTCCAGGTTGTTCCAGGCGGCCACGTCCTTGTAGTCCTGGCCGTTATCCAGGGCAATGCTGTAGAGGGTGTCGCCCTTCTTGACCGTGTAGAAGTCCTTGGAGGCGGCAGCCGGCTTGCTCGGCACCCCGCGCTCGACCACCGGCGCCGGCGCATGGCTGGCACAACCGGCCAGGAACAGCAGGGCCGCAATGCCGCTCAGGGTGGCGGCACGGAAGATAAAACCTGGCGTTTTCATTCGACTCCTGACAGCAGCGGCACGAAACGCACCGCGTCAAGCTTGGTCTCAAGGAACCCCTGGGGCGTGCGTTCGATCAGGTGCAGGGCTTGCTCGCCGGCCCCCACGGGCAGGACCATTCTGCCACCAACCGCCAGCTGCTGCAAAAGCGCGGGCGGCACCCGGTTGGCTGCGGCGGCGACGATGATGGTGTGATAGGGGGCCGCTTCCGGCAGCCCCAGCTGACCGTCGGCATACTTGAGGCGCACGTTGAACTGCTGCATCTGCCGCAGGTTCTGCTTGGCCCGTTCGATCAGGGGCTCGATCCGTTCCACGGCATAGACGTCGGGCGCCAGCTGGGCCAGCACCGCTGCCTGGTAGCCACAACCGGCGCCGATCTCCAGGGTCTTGCCGAGACCGCCGGGCAGGCTCTGTTCACGCCCGGCCCGCAACAGTTCGATCATGCGGGCCACGATATAGGGCTGGGAAATGGTCTGGGAATGCCCCAGAGGCAGGGCCGTGTCCTCATAGGCCCGGTGGGCCATGGCCTCTTCGACGAAGATGTGGCGGGGCACGGCAGCCATGGCGGCAAGCACCGTCTCGTCCACGATGCCCTTGTCCCGCAGACGCTCCACCATGCGCATGCGGGTGCGCAGGGAGGTCATGCCGATACCGGAAACGCCCGTTGCCATCAGCGCAACCAGTTCCGCAGCTCGGGCAGCTGCTGATTGTGGGTCAGGTCGATCTGCAACGGCGTGACAGAGGCCCAGCCCTGAGCCACGGCATGGAAATCGGTGCCTTCGCCGGCATCCTGGGCGGCACCCGCAGCACCAACCCAGTAAACCGTTTCATTGCGCGGCGTGCGCGCCTTGACCACCGGCTCGGCCTTGTGGCGCTTGCCCAACCGGGTCACGGCCACGCCCTTCAGTTCGGCGTAGGGCACATCCGGCACATTGACGTTGAGCAGGGCCGGCTGGCCAAGGGGCGCCTGCTGGAACCGCAGCACCAGATCCCGGGCCACCCGGGCCGCCGTCTCGAACTGGCTCGCTTCCTTTCCCACCAGGGAAACGGCAATGGCCGGCACGCCCAGCAGATGGCCCTCCGTCGCCGCCGCCACGGTGCCGGAATAGACGGTGTCGTCCCCCATGTTGGCCCCATGGTTGATGCCCGAGACCACCATGTCCGGCAGTTCGTCCAGCATGCCGGTGACGGCGAGATGGACGCAATCCGTCGGCGTGCCATTGACGAAATAAAAGCCGTTGGGGGCTCGCCGCAGGGACAGGGGCCGGTCCAGGGTCAGGGAATTGCTCGCCCCGCTCCGGTCCCTTTCGGGGGCGACCACGGTGATGTCGGCGATATCGGCCAGGGTACGGGCCAGCACTTCAATGCCGGTGGCGAAATAACCGTCGTCGTTACTGAGGAGAATGCGCATGGAACGGAACAGGGCTATATATTGTGGGCGGAAGTTGGTGGATAGAAACTACCCACCGGGTAGCGCAAATCAGACAGCCAGTTCCTCGATCTTGCGTCCGCTATTCAGCCATTCCTGCACCCACTGGGGCTTACGGCCACGGCCGGTCCAGGCCAGGTCGGCATTCTGGGGATGGCGGTATTTCACCTGGACGCTGCGACCGGACTTGGCCTTGCCCTTTTCGCCGCCCTTGAGCAGCTGATCCAAAGAAAAGCCCCGGGATTCGGCAATCAACTTCAATTCATTCAGGACTTTTTCCTTTTCCTGAACTTCGCGCTTTTTGATTTCCAGGGGAATTTGCTGTTGCAGAAGCTTCAGTTCGGCCAGGGACAGGGAAGAAATATCCATGTTTATTTCCTTTACGGAATAAGGGAATCGATTGAATGGCGACAATGCAGGCAGCCCATTGTCGGGCAACCGATTTTATATGGATTATTTTCCCTACCGCAATCGACAACAGGAATAATTCTCCGCTGAAATCGGAAAAATGGAGAAACAAGGAGAAAAAGGAAAGCTGGAAATGAAAAAACCGGCCTAGGGCCGGTTTTTTCGGAACTACTGGTCGGGGCGGCGGGATTCGAACTCGCGACCCCTTGCACCCCATGCAAGTGCGCTACCAGGCTGCGCTACGCCCCGACTCGAGAAACGAAACTATACAGAAACGAATTAAATTTGTAAATAGCTTTCAAACACGAAGTAATTCAATAATCCCCAAAAGCTCCTGACGCAAGGCCTGGGCAGCGGGAACGGTGCTCTCCACGGATTCCGTGGCGCCATGCCCCTCTTCCAGGCGATTACGCGCACCGCTAATGGTAAAACCCTGATTATAAAGAAGTTCTCGGATACGGCGCACCAACAGCACTTCGTGATGCTGGTAATAGCGGCGGTTGCCCCGGCGTTTCACCGGCCGCAACTGGGTGAACTCCTGCTCCCAGTAACGCAGCACGTGGGGTTTGACGCCGCAAAGCTCGCTCACTTCACCGATGGTGAAGTAACGCTTGGCGGGGATGGGCGGCAACTCTTCCTTGCCGCTTTCCTTAGGACTGCTTTCCATCGTAGGACTGCTCCACCTCGGCCTTCAGCTTCTGGCTGGCATGGAAGGTAACGACGCGGCGGGCGGTGATCGGAATCTCCTCGCCGGTCTTGGGGTTGCGCCCGGGACGCTGGGGCTTGTCGCGCAACTGAAAATTACCGAAGCCGGAAAGCTTGACGCCTTCGCCCCGTTCCAGTGCATTGCGGATTTCCTCAAAAAAGGCTTCCACCATGTCCTTGGCTTCGCGCTTGTTGAGTCCGACCTTTTCGAAAAGCAGGTCGGCAAGTTCTGCTTTGGTGAGAGTCATTGTTTTCCCTGATCAGACACGGAGTTTGGCGGCAAATTGATGCTCCAGGAGGGCCACCAGCTGCTGCAGGGCAACATCCACTTCCGCATCTTGCAAAGTTTTTTGAGTATCTTGCATAACTATGCGGAATGCAAGGCTTTTCTTCCCTTCATCGACCCCCTTGCCGGTGTAGACATCGAACAGCTGGATGTCCTGAACCAGGGGCGGCCGTTGGGCTTTCAGGCCGTCCAGCAGGGACTGCAGGGCCATGCCCTTATCCACCACCACCGCCAGGTCCCGCACCACGGCGGGGAAGCGGGAAAGCTCGGCATACTGGGGCAGACGTCCGGCCAGCAGGGGCTCCAGATCCAGTTCGAAGACCACCGGCGGCGACGGCAGGTCGTACTTCTGCACCCACTCGGGATGCAGTTCGCCAACCACCCCGATTTCCTTGCCATCCAGAAGCAGACGGGCAGCACGGCCGGGATGCAGGGCCGGATGGGCGGCCTTCTCGAAACGTGCGGCAAAGGGCAGCAGCAGCGCTTCCAGGTCACCCTTGACGTCGAAGAAGTCCACCTTACGGGCGGCGCTGCCCCATTGTTCGGGCAGGGCATCGCCGGCGGCCAGGCCGGCCAGCTTCCAGGGTTGACGGTAGCCGGCCACGGGCTGGGCGGTGGCATCCTTGTGGAAGCTGCGACCTGTTTCGAAGATCCGTACCCGGCTCTGCTTGCGCTTCAGGTTGTTGGCCAGGGTGGCCACCAGACCACCGATCAGGGTGGAACGCATGACCCCCATCTGGCTGGCAATGGGATTGGCCAGACGGATGGGATCGGCGTTGCCGCCGAAATCCTTTTCCCAACCTTCTTCGACGAAAGCGAAATTGACCACTTCCTGGTAGCCGGCATCGGCCAGGACCTGGCGCAGGCGCTGGATCTGCCGCTTGCCTTCCGGCATGGGCAGCATGGCGGCCCGGGCCACCGGCGGCGGTGCCGGAATCTCGTCGTAGCCGTGAACCCGCACCACTTCCTCGATCAGATCTTCCTCGATCTCGATGTCGAAACGGAAGCTGGGAGGCGTCACCACGAAGTCGCCACCTTCCTGGACGAAGGGCAGACCCAGACGACCCAGCAGGGAGGCAATGGCCTCGGCACTGAAAGGCACACCCAGCACCTTGTTCACCCGGGCCGTGCGCAGACGCACCGGCTGACGCTGGGGCAGTGCGGCCACCGCTTCCGTCACGGGACCGGCCTGGCCGCCGCAGATATCGAGAATCAGGCGGGTAGCCCGCTCCAGGGCACGGACGGCACCGGCGAAATCGACGCCCCGCTCGAAGCGGTGGGAGGCATCGCTGGAGAAGCCGTAACGGCGGGCCTTCCCGGCAATGGCAAAGGGCGTGAAAAAGGCCGACTCCAGGAACAGGTCGGTGGTTTCCATGGTGACGCCGCTCTCTTCGCCACCCATGATGCCGGCCAGAGCCAGGGGCTTGGCATCGTCGGCAATCACCAGCACGTCGGCGTCGATATCGATGGTCTGCTCGTTGAGCAGCAACAGCTTTTCCCCGGCCTTGGGCAGGCGGGCGTGGATGGCCCCCTGGAGCTTGGCGTCGTCGAAGGCATGGAGGGGCTGCCCCAGTTCCAGCATGACGTAGTTGGTGACATCCACCACGGCGGAGATGGAACGGATGCCGCTGCGCTCCAGGCGCTTCTGCATCCACTCAGGCGTGGGCGCCTTGGCATTGATGCCGCGCACCACCCGGCCGGCGTAACGGGGGCAAGCCTCCGGAGCGTCCAGCACCACTTCCCGGCGGGCATCGCAAGCAGGCGCCACGGGTTCCACCACTGGATAGACAGCCGCCACGCCGGTCAGGGCCGACACTTCGCGGGCCACACCGGTGAGGGAGAGGCAATCGGCCCGGTTGGGCGTGAGCTTCAGGGTGAACAGGGTGTCGTCCAGGTCCAGGTAGCGGCGGATGCTTTCCCCAACGGGGGCATCGGCCGGCAACACCAGGAGACCGGAAGCATCTTCGGCGATACCCAGTTCCCGGGCGGAACACAACATGCCGGAAGACTCGACGCCGCGCACCTTGGCCACCTTGATCTTGAAGTCGCCGGGCAGCACGGCGCCGGGCAGGGCACAGGGCACCTTGAGTCCGGCGGCCACATTGGGGGCGCCGCAGACGATCTGCACCGGACCGTTACCGGTATCCACCTGGCAGACGTTGAGGCGGTCGGCATCCGGGTGCTTCACCACTTCCAGGACATGGGCCACCACCACCTGGGTGAAGGCGGGCGCAACGGGGTCCTGCTCTTCCACTTCCAGGCCCGCCATGGTCAGCAGATGGGCCAGAGTGTCGGTGGACAGATCAGGATTGACGAAGGTACGGAGCCAGGATTCGGAGAATTTCACGATCAATCCTTAGACAAATTGCTTCAGGAAGCGCAGGTCGCCGTCGAAGAACAGGCGCAGGTCATTGACCCCGTAGCGCAGCATGGTAAGACGGTCCGGACCGAAGCCGAAGGCAAAGCCGGTGTACTTTTCCGGATCGATGCCGGCATGGCGCAGCACATTGGGGTGCACCATGCCGCAGCCGGCGATCTCCAGCCAGCGCCCTTCCAGGGCGCCGCTCATGAAGGCCACGTCGATCTCGGCAGAAGGCTCGGTAAAGGGGAAAAAGGAAGGACGGAAGCGCACCTTCAGGTCGTCGCTCTCGAAGAAGCGGCGCAGAAAATCGGCGACCACGCCCTTGAGGTCGGCGAAGGAAACGTTCTCGCCGATCCACAGGCCTTCGACCTGGTGGAACATGGGCGAGTGGGTAGCATCGGAGTCGACGCGATAGACCCGACCCGGCGCAATGATGCGAATCTCGGGCATGGTCTCGAGGTGACCGTACTTGGCCACGTGGGCCTGCATGTAGCGGGCCTGGATGGGACTGGTGTGGGTGCGCAGCAGCACCCCCTCGGCAACGCCGCCCTGCTCGTCCTGCAGATAGAACGTATCGTGCATGGAGCGGGCCGGATGGTTTTCCGGCGTGTTGAGGGCGGTGAAGTTGTGGAAGTCGGTTTCGATCTCGGGACCGTCGGCCACTTCAAAGCCGATGGAGCGGAACAGGGCCTCGATGCGCTCCAGGGTACGGGTGACGGGATGCAGGCCACCCCGGGTTTCACCCCGGCCGGGCAGGGTCACGTCCAGGGATTCCTCGGCCAGACGGGCCTCCAGGGCCGCGCGGCGGATGGCTTCACGGCGGGCGTTGAGGGCACCCTCAACCTGTTCCTTGGCCTGGTTGATGGTGGCACCGGCCGCCTTGCGCTCTTCCGGAGCCAGTTTGCCCAGCCCCTTCAGCAATTCGGTGATCTGACCACTCTTGCCCAGATAACGGGCCTTGATCTGTTCCAGGGCATCCGGGTCCTGGGTGGCAGCAAAAGCCGCAAGGGCTTCGCTGACGATCTGTTCGAGATTCTGCATGGGCTCGCGTCGTTCGAATTCTGTTATCGCCCCAGATTTAGGGTGCCCGGGCGAAAAAGACACCAGAGATGCCGATACTGCCGGCACCAAGAAAAAAAGGAGGCAGAAGCCTCCTTTTTTCCGCTTGCTTAACGCTTAGGCGCCGAGGCTCGCCTTGGCCTGGTTTGCCAGAGCGGCAAACGCAGCCTTGTCGAACACGGCCAGGTCGGCGAGAACCTTGCGGTCCACTTCGATCTGGGCCTTCTTCAGGCCATTCATGAAGGTGCTGTACTTCAGGCCGACTTCACGGGCTGCCGCGTTGATACGGGCAATCCACAGGGCACGGAACTGACGCTTGCGCTGACGACGGTCGCGGTAGGCGTACTGACCAGCCTTCATCACCGCCTGCTTGGCGATGCGATATACGTTCTTGCGACGGCCGCGGTAACCCTTGGCCTGAACCAGAATCTTCTTGTGACGGGCGCGAGCCGTTACACCACGCTTAACTCGGGGCATCTTTAATCTCCTTGATTAGGCGTAGGGCAACATGGCACGGATGGAGGCCTTGTCACTGTCGTGAATGGCTTCGGTACCGCGCAGTTGGCGCTTGTTCTTGGTGGTCTTGGAGGTCAGGATGTGACGCTTGAACGCCTGACCGCGCTTGATGCTGCCGCCAGCGCGGATCTTGAACCGCTTGGCGGCACCGCTCTTGCTCTTCATCTTGGGCATTGAATGCTCCTTGGTTTTAACATGATCCCAGGTGGCTTCCGACGGAAACGCTTGACTACCCGGCACCACTTATATCGCCCCCGAACGAGTCCGGAGGCGGGTACTGCAATTACACCTTCTTCTTCGGCGCCAGCATCATCACCATCTGGCGGCCTTCCATCTTCGGCATCTGCTCGACCTGTGCCAGCTCGAGCAAATCGGCCTTGATGCGTTCCAGCTGACGCATACCGATTTCCTGGTGGGCCATTTCACGGCCACGGAAGCGCAGGGTCACCTTGACCTTGTCTTCGTCTTCCAGGAAGCGGGTCATGTTCCGCAGCTTGATCTGGTAGTCGTTTTCGTCGGTACCGGGACGGAGCTTGATCTCCTTCACCTGTACCTGCTTCTGTTTCAGCTTGGCCTCGTGCTGCTTCTTGGCCTCGTGGTACTTGAACTTGCCGTAATCCATCACCCGGCATACCGGCGGCTTGGCCAGGGGAGCGATCTCCACCAGATCCACACCGGCCTCTTCGGCCATTTGCAGCGCCGCACGGATGGTTACGACACCAATCTGCTCGCCTTCTTCCCCGATAAGCCGGACTTCCGGCACCGTGATTTCTTCGTTGACGCGATGCGCCTTTTGCAGTGCGGCGATGGTTCAATCTCCACGAAAACAGGCCGCCCCATTCGGGGACGGACAAAAACTAAGCCGTGCTCTTACGCGCGGCGACTTCTTCCAGAAGCCGCTCGATCAGGCTTGCCACGGGCATCTGCCCCAGGTCCTGACCACCGCGGGTACGCACGGCCACCAAGCCGGCTTCCTTTTCCTTGTCGCCGATGACGAGCTGATAAGGCAACCGGTTCAAGCTATGTTCGCGTATTTTATAGGTAATTTTTTCATTGCGCAAATCCGCTTCGGCACGCAAACCTGCCTGACGCAGGGTTTTCACCACTTCGGCGGAAAAATCGGCCTGTTTTTCCGAAATATTCAGCACCACGGCCTGCACCGGCGCCAGCCACAGGGGCAAGGCACCCGCATAGTTTTCCACCAGGATGCCGATGAAACGCTCCAGGGAACCGAGGATGGCCCGATGCAGCATCACCGGCACATGGCGGGCATTGTCCTCGCCCACATATTCGGCACCCAGGCGACCCGGCATGGAGAAATCCACCTGCATGGTGCCGCACTGCCAGGAGCGCCCGATGGCATCCTTGATGTGGAACTCGATCTTGGGGCCATAGAAGGCACCCTCGCCGGGCAATTCATCCCATTCCAGGCCGGAAGCCTTGAGGCCGGCCCGCAGGGCATTCTCCGCCTTGTCCCAGATGTCGTCGGAACCGACACGGCTTTCGGGGCGCAGGGCCAACTTCACCGCCACCTGGTCGAAACCGAAGTCGGCATAGACCTTCTTCACCAGGGCGTTGAAAGCCGTCACTTCCGCCTCGATCTGGTCTTCGGTACAGAAGATGTGACCGTCGTCCTGGACGAAGCCGCGCACGCGCATCAGGCCGTGCAGGGCGCCGGAGGCCTCGTTGCGGTGACAGGAGCCGAACTCGCCATAGCGCAGGGGCAGATCGCGGTAGGAGCGCAGATCGGAATTGAACACCTGCACATGGCCCGGGCAGTTCATCGGTTTGATGGCGTAGTCCCGCTTCTCCGACTCCGTGGTGAACATGTTGTTCTTGTAGTGCTCCCAGTGACCGGACTTCTCCCACATGCTGCGGTCGAGAATCTGGGGGCAGCGGATTTCCTGGTAGCCGTTGTCGCGATAGACCTGGCGCATGTACTGCTCGATTTCCTGCCAGATGGCCCAGCCCTTGGGGTGCCAGAAAACCATGCCCGGCGCCTCGTCCTGCATGTGGAACAGATCCAGATGCTTGCCGATGCGGCGGTGATCCCGCTTCTCGGCCTCTTCCAGCATGTGCAGGTAGGCTTCCTGGTCTTCCTTCTTGGCCCAGGCGGTGCCGTAAATGCGCTGCAGCATCTCGTTCTTGGAATCGCCGCGCCAGTAGGCACCGGCCACCTTCATCAGCTTGAAAACCTTGAGCTTGCCGGTGGAGGGGACGTGGGGGCCGCGACAGAGGTCCACAAATTCGCCTTCCCGGTACAGGGAAACATCCTGGTCGGCCGGGATGGCGGCAATCAGCTCGGCTTTGTACTTCTCGCCCTGCTCCAGGAAGAACTTGACCGCATCGTCCCGGGCCCAGACTTCGCGGCTTACCGGAATGTCGCGCTTGGCCAGCTCGGCCATCTTCTTCTCGATGGCCAGCAGGTCTTCAGGGGTAAAGGGGCGCTTGTAGGCGAAGTCGTAGTAGAAGCCGTTGTCGATGACCGGACCGATGGTCACCTGGGCTTCGGGAAACAGCTCCTTCACCGCATAGGCCAGCAGGTGGGCCGTGGAGTGGCGGATGATCTCCAGGCCGTCCGCATCCTTGTCGGTGACGATGGCCAGCTGGGTATCACGCTCCATCAGGTGGGAAGTATCCACCAGCTTGCCGTCCACCTTGCCGGCCAGGGCGGCGCGGGCGAGGCCGGCACCGATGGAGGCGGCAACCTCGGCAACGGTCACCGGAGCATCGAAGGAGCGGATGGAACCGTCGGGCAGCGTGATATTGGGCATGATTTCTCCAGCCACATTAAATCCTGGACAAAAAAAAAGTGCGGACGGATCCGCACTTTTTTTCGACATAGGAACGAAGGCGAACCGCTTAGGCTTTCTGAACCAGGATAGTGCAAGTTCGGAAATTCACGGTACAGCTCCGTTCAAGGTGTTGGTAGGCGCGATTGGATTCGAACCAACGACCCCCACCATGTCAAGGTGGTGCTCTAACCAACTGAGCTACGCGCCTGCAAAGAAGGCCGAATTATAACGATCCCAGAGAATCGCGCAAGGGGCTGAGGAGACTTTTTTCGCTTCGCCCCACAAAAAAAATCAGCACAACCGTCCGGGCGAACATTTGGCCAGGGCTGGCGCCACTGCGGTGACGGGGCGCGACTCCTGGATCCAGGCGCGGATGCCCTGGCGCACGTTGTAGATCTTGCTGTAGCCGGCCTGCTGTTCGAGGAAGTCGCTGACGGCCCGGGTGCGGTTGCCGCTGCGGCAGATGAGGATCACCGGCTGCTCCGGACCTGCCACCGTCTTCAGCTGCTCCAGCCAGGCCGCCGGATTGGCGCGGCCGTTGGCATCGAAGAAGGTAAGCAGGCGGCTGCCGGGAATGACGCCGGTTTCCCGCCATTCGGGCTCGGTACGGATATCCACCAGGACCACGCCACTGGCCACCAGCCGGGCCACTGCGGCGCTGTCCACATTCACCACCTCGGCCCTGGCCGCGAACGCCGCCAGCAGCCCCAGGAGGAAGAGGAAGGCGTGCTTCACGCCGCCACCTCCGGCCAGGCGGCCAGGAATTCCTGCCAGTGGGGCTTGTCCAGCTTGGCCAGTTCGGCCTTGATGAAGGCCAGTTCGGCCAGATGCTCCTCCCGGCTGACCTCTCCCCGCATCAGGCGGAAGCGGGTGGACACCAGGTAGGTATTGACCACATCGGTCTCGCAGTAATCGCGGATCTCATCGGCCTTGCCCTCCTGCCAGGCCTGCCACACCTTGCCGCCGTCCATGCCCAGCTTGCCGGGGAAGCCCATGAGCTTGGCCAGGTCATCCAGGGGAGCGCTGGCCCGGGGCTGGTACATGGCCAGCAGGTCCATCAGGTCCAGGTGGCGGGTGTGGTAACGGCTGATGTAGTTGTTCCACTTGAAGTCCCGGGAATCGGCATAGTCGCCGTCGCCCAGGTCCCAGTAGCGGGGAGCCACGACGCCGTGGATCAGGCCCCGGTAGTGCAGCACCGGGAGATCAAAGCCGCCGCCGTTCCAGGAAACGATCTGGGGCGTGAATTTCTCGATGCCGTCGAAGAAGCGCTGGATGATCTCCCCTTCGCCAATCTCGGGAGCCGCCAGGGACCACACCTTGAAGGCATCCCGGGCCCGCAGGGCGCAGGAGATGGTCACCACCCGCTGCAGGTGCAGGGGCAGGAAGTCGCTGCCGTTCTGGGCCCGGCGCTGCTGGAAGGCCAGTTCGGCCACCTCGTCGTCGGAGAGGTCGGCGGGAAGATCGTGCAGGCGGCGCAGCCCGGGCACATCCGGGATGGTTTCAATATCGAAGACGAGGACGGGAACCATGGGACTCAGGCGGGGAAAACGCCGGTGGACAGGTAACGGTCGCCCCGGTCGCAAACGATGGTGACGATGGTGGCGTTCTCCAGTTCCCGGGCCAGGCGCAGGGCCACGGCCAGGGCGCCGCCGGAGGAGATGCCGGCGAACAGGCCCTCTTCCCGGGCCAGGCGCCGGGTCATGTCCTCGGCCTCGGCCTGGGACACGTATTCAAGGCGGTCCACCCGGCTACGCTCGTAGATTTTCGGCAGATAGGCTTCGGGCCATTTGCGGATGCCGGGAATCTGGCTGCCCTCTTCCGGCTGGCAGCCGACGATCTGGATGCGCGGATTCTTTTTCTTGAGAAACTGGGAAGTACCGATGATGGTGCCGGTGGTGCCCATGCTGGAAACGAAATGGGTCACCTGGCCCTTGGTGTCGCGCCAGATTTCCGGCCCGGTGCCTTCGAAGTGGGCCAGGGGATTATCCGGATTGGCGAACTGGTCGAGGATGATGCCCTTGCCTTCGTCGCGCATTTTTTCGGCCACGTCCCGGGCCAGTTCCATGCCACCGTCGCGGGGCGTCAGGATCAGTTCGGCGCCGTAGGCACGCATGGTCTGGCGCCGCTCCAGGCTCTGGTTTTCCGGCATCACCAGGATCATGCGGTAGCCACGCATGGCGGCGGCCATGGCCAGGGCGATGCCGGTGTTGCCGGAGGTGGCTTCGATCAGGGTGTCGCCGGGCCGGATCTCGCCCCGCTGCTCGGCGTGGGAAATCATGGAAAGGGCCGGGCGATCCTTCACCGAACCGGCCGGATTGTTGCCTTCCAGCTTGGCCAGGATGACGTTGCCGCGCTGGGCAATGGCCTCGCCGGGCAGGCGCTTCAGCTGCACCAGGGGCGTGTTGCCGACGAAATCTTCCAGGGTCTTGTACATGGCTCAGCGTCCGTTGAGGAATTGCACGTAGTCGGCGACGCCTTCGGCCACGGTGGCGAACTCGTCACCATAGCCGGCGCTGCGCAGCTTGCTGAGGTCGGCCTGGGTGAAGCTCTGGTACTTGCCTTTGAGGGCTTCGGGGAAGGCCACGTACTCCACCAGCCCCTGCTGCACCATCGCCTCCAGGGACAGGGCCGGCTTGCCCTCGGCGGCGCGGCAGCTGTTCACCGTGGCCACGGCCACGTCGTTGAAGCTCTGGGCCCGGCCGGTGCCCAGGTTGAAGATGCCCGACTTTTCCGGATGGTCGAGGAAGTACAGATTGACCTTGGCCACGTCCTTCACATAAACGAAGTCGCGCTGCTGCTCGCCGTTGGCGTAGCCGTCGCAGCCCTCGAACAGCTTGACCTTGCCTTCGGCCCGGTACTGGTTGAAATGGTGGAAGGCGACGGAGGCCATGCGCCCCTTGTGGCTCTCCCGGGGGCCGTAGACATTGAAGTAACGGAAGCCCACCACCTGGGAACCGGCTTCGGGCAGACGCTGGCGCACGATCTGGTCGAACAGGAACTTGGAGTAGCCGTACACGTTGAGGGGTGCCTCGTACTGCCGCTCTTCCTTGAAGACGCTGCTGCCGCCATAGGTGGCGGCGGAGGAGGCGTAGAGCAGCTGCACTTCCTGCTCCAGGCACCAGTCCAGCAGGGACAGGGAGTAGCGGTAGTTGTTCTCCATCATGTAGCGGCCGTCGGTCTCCATGGTGTCGGAGCAGGCGCCTTCGTGGAAGATGGCCTCCACGTCGCCGTCGAAGTGGCCGCAGAGCAGGCGCTCGAGGAACTCGCCCTTGTCCAGGTAGTCGGCGATCTCGCAGTCCACCAGGTTCTTGAACTTGTCCGCCTTGGTCAGGTTGTCCACGGCGATGATGCGGGTGATGCCCCGCTCATTGAGGGCCTTGACCAGGTTGGCGCCGACGAAGCCGGCGGCGCCGGTGACGATGTAGTACATGTGAATTCCTTAATTGGCGTCGGCCGCCAGGGCGGCCGACAGTTCCTCGCGACTGACGGTAGCGGTACCGAGCTTGCCCACCACCACGCCACCGGCCAGGTTGGCCAGGTGGATGGCGTCGCCCCAGGGGGCGCCCAGGGCCATCATGGCGGCCAGGGTGGCAATGACCGTGTCGCCGGCACCGGAGACGTCGAACACTTCCTGGGCCCGGGCCGGCTGATGCAGCGCCTCGCCGTCGCGATAGAGGCTCATGCCCTCTTCGCTACGAGTCACCAGCAGGGCTTCCAGTTCCAGTTCGCTGCGCAATTGCTGCGCCTTGGCCGCCAGCTGGGCCTCGTCGCTCCAGCGCCCCACCACCTGGCGCAGCTCGGAGCGGTTGGGGGTGATGACGGTAGCGCCGCGGTACTTGGAATAATCCTCGCCCTTGGGATCCACCAGCACCTTTTTCCCGGCCGCCCGGGCCAGGCGGATCATGTCGCCGATATGGGCCAGGCCGCCCTTGCCGTAGTCGGAAAGGATCACCACATCCACCCCGGCCAGGCGCTGCTCGAACTCGGCCAGCTTGGCCTGCAGCACCTCGTGGGACGGGGTGGTCTCGAAATCGATGCGCAGCAGCTGCTGCTGGCGGCCGATGACCCGCAGCTTGACCGTGGTGTCGATGGCTCCGTCGGGCAGCAGGGAGGCGGCAATGCCGCCCTCTTCCATCTGCCGCTGCAGGATGCGGCCGGCCTCGTCGTTGCCGACCACGGACAGCAGGCCGACCCGCGCCCCCAGGGAAGCGCAGTTGCGGGCCACGTTGGCGGCCCCGCCGGGACGCTCTTCGGAGCGCTCCACCTTGACCACCGGCACCGGTGCTTCGGGGGAAATGCGGGAGACATCGCCGAACCAGTAGCGGTCCAGCATGACATCGCCGACCACGAGAATGCGGGCGGCGGAAAAATCGGGAAGTTGGTACATGTCGCTTGGCATATCAATCAAAAAGTTCGGCATCCGCCATGCTGGCGCCCTGGGCATCCTTGGCCGACAGGCGGGGCTCCAGCCCGTCCAGGGGCCAGTCCACGGCCAGCCCGGGGTCGCTCCAGGCAATGCAGCGCTCGAATTCGGGCGCGTAGTAATCGGTGGTCTTGTAGAGGAATTCGGCGGTCTCGCTGAGCACCAGGAAACCATGGGCAAAGCCGGCCGGCACCCACATCTGGCGCTGATTTTCCGCCGACAGCACTTCTCCCACCCACTGGCCGCAGGTGGGGGAACTGCGGCGGATGTCCACCGCCACGTCGAACACGGCACCGCTCACCACCCGCACCAGTTTTCCCTGGGGCTGGCGGATCTGGTAGTGCAGGCCGCGCAGCACGCCCCGGGCGGAGCGGGAATGGTTGTCCTGGACAAAATCCGGATCACAGCCGGTAAGCTCGGCGAAGGTGCGCCGGTTATAGCTTTCCATGAAGAACCCCCGGGCATCGCCGAAAATCCTGGGTTCCAGGACTATCACCTCGGGAATGGCCGTCCTGATTGCCTTCACAGCCCCTGCTCCTTGAGCAGGGCCAGCAGGTATTGGCCGTAGCCGTTCTTGGCCAGGACCCGGGCCTGGGCGTCCAGGGTGGCATCGTCGATCCAGCGCTGGCGCCAGGCCACCTCTTCGGGGCAGGCCACCTTGAGGCCCTGGCGCTTCTCGATGGTCTCGATGAACTGGCCCGCCTCCAGCAGGGACTCATGGGTGCCTGTATCGAGCCAGGCATAGCCCCGGCCCATGATTTCCACATTAAGCTTGCCCGCTTCCAGGTAGTGACGGTTCACGTCGGTGATTTCCAGCTCCCCCCGGGGCGACGGCTTGATGCCCTTGGCCACGGCGACGATATCGGTGTCGTAGAAATAGAGGCCGGTGACGGCGTAGTGGGACTTGGGCTGCAGCGGCTTTTCCTCGATGGAGAGGGCCCGCTGCTGGGCGTCGAACTCGACCACGCCATAGCGCTCCGGATCGTTCACCCGGTAGGCGAAGACCGAGGCGCCGCTGTCCCGGCCGTTGGCCCGCTGCACCAGGGTGGCCAGGTCGTGGCCGTGAAAGATGTTGTCCCCCAGCACCAGGGCCGCCGGGGCGCCGTCGAGGAAGTCCTCGCCGATGAGAAAGGCCTGGGCCAGGCCGTCCGGCGAGGGCTGCACCGCGTATTGCAGGTTGATGCCCCACTGGGAGCCGTCTCCCAGCAACTGCTCGAAGCGGGGCGTGTCCTGGGGCGTGGAGATGATGAGGACGTCCCGCAGACCGGCCAGCATCAGGGTGGTCAGGGGGTAGTAGATCATCGGCTTGTCGTAGATCGGCAGCAGCTGCTTGGACACCGCCAGGGTGGCCGGATAGAGCCGGGTGCCGGAACCGCCGGCGAGAATGATGCCTTTACGGGGTTTAGTAGCCATTCTGGGCCTTCAGGGCGAGAAGCTGCATCATGCGGGAAAGATAGGGCTGCCAGTCGGGCATGGTCAGACCGAAACGGTCCTCCAGCTTGCGGCAGTCGAGACGGGAATTGAGGGGGCGCGGCGCCGGCAGCGGATATTCGCTGCTGGGAATGGGTGCGATGGCCTCGGGCCCCAGCTTGAGGGCGAAGCCGGGCGTCTGTTCGGCGGTGGCGACGATGGCCCGGGCAAAACCGTTCCAGCTCACCGGATTGGCCGCCGCCAGGTGGTACAGCTCGCAGCCCTGCTGGGCGCGCCCGCCGTCGAGCTGGGCCAGGACCATGCCGGTGACGGTGGCGATCATGGCCGCCGGCGTCGGGCTGCCGACCTGGTCGGCCACCACCTTGAGGCTGTCCCGCTCGCTCGCCAGGCGCAGGATGGTCTTGACGAAATTCTTGCCCCGGGCGCCGAAGACCCAGCTGGTGCGGAAGATGAGGCCGCGGCCGCCCACGGCCAGCATGGCTTCCTCCCCTTCCCACTTGGTCCGGCCATAGACGCCGAGGGGCGCCGTGGCATCGGACTCCACATAGGGTGCCGCCTTGCTGCCGTCGAAGACGTAGTCGGTGGAGTAATGCACCAGCAGGGCATCCAGGGCCTTGGCCTCCTCGGCCAGCAGGCCCACGGCCTCGGCATTGATGCGCCGGGCCAGTTCAGGCTCCTTTTCCGCCTGATCCACCGCCGTATAGGCGGCGGCATTGACGATCAGGCGGGGGCGCTGTTCCCGCACCACGGTCCGCAGCCGGTCCAGGTCGGCCAGGTCGCAAGTACGCCGGTCCAGGGCCAGCACCGGCCCCAGGGGCGCCAGGTCCCGCTGCAGTTGCCAGCCCAGCTGGCCCTGGCTGCCCAGGAGCAGGATGGGAGCCGACACCTCAGGCTTCCCCATACTGGCGGCCTACCCACTCCCGGTAGGCGCCGGAGGTGACGTTGTGCACCCACTGGGGATTGTCCAGGTACCAGCGTACGGTCTTGCGGATGCCGGTTTCGAAGGTCTCCGCCGGCTTCCAGCCCAACTCCCGTTCCAGCTTGCTGGCGTCGATGGCATAGCGCCGGTCGTGGCCGGGCCGGTCGGCAACGAAAGTGATCTGGCTGGCGTAGGAGGCGCCGTCGGCCCGGGGCGACAGTTCGTCGAGCATGGCGCACAGGGTATGCACCACCTCCAGGTTGGGCTTTTCGTTCCAGCCGCCCACGTTGTAGGTCTCACCCAGACGGCCGGCTTCCAGGACGCGGCGGATGGCGCTGCAATGGTCCTTCACATAGAGCCAGTCGCGGATCTGCTGGCCGTCGCCGTAGATGGGCAGGGGCTTGCCGGCCAGGGCGTTGTGGATGATGAGGGGAATGAGCTTTTCCGGGAAATGGTAGGGCCCGTAATTGTTGGAGCAGTTGGTGGTCAGCACCGGCAGGCCGTAGGTGTGGTGATAGGCCCGCACCAGATGGTCGGAGGCCGCCTTGCTGGCCGAATAGGGACTGTTGGGCTCGTAGCGGTGCTGCTCGGTGAAAGCCGGGGCCTCATTTTCCAGGGAACCGTACACTTCGTCCGTGGACACGTGGAGAAAGCGGAAGGCCGCCTTGTCGTCGGCAGGCAGGCCGTTCCAGTAGGCCCGCACGGCCTCCAGCAGGCGGAAGGTGCCGACGATGTTGGTCTGGATGAAGTCCTCCGGCCCGTGGATGGAACGGTCCACATGGCTCTCGGCGGCGAAGTTCACCACCGCCCGCACCCGGTTCTGCTGCAGCAGTTCCAGAATCAGGTCGTAGTCGGCGATGTCGCCGCGCACGAAACGGTGCCGCGGGTCGCCGGCCAGTCCCTGGAGGTTCTCCAGATTGCCGGCGTAGGTCAGCTTGTCCAGGTTGATGACGGGTTCATCCCCCGCCGCCAGCCAGTCGATGACGAAATTGCTGCCGATGAAGCCTGCACCGCCGGTCACCAGGATCATGGCGGACTCCTTATTGACGGCCGATGGCCTGGTAGTCAATGCCGAACTGGCGCACCTGCTTGGGTTCGTACAGGTTGCGGCCGTCGAAGATCACCGGCTGCTTCAGCTTGGCCTTGATGGCCTCGAAATCGGGACTGCGGAATTCCTTCCACTCGGTGACGATGAGCAGGGCATCCGCCCCTTCCAGGGCGGCCATGGGGCTCTCCGCATAGCTCAGGCGCGGCTCGTCGCCGAAAATGCGCCGGGCTTCATGCATGGCCACCGGATCGTAGGCCACCACGGTGGCGCCGGCGGCGAAGAGATCGGCCAGCAGGTAACGGCTGGGGGCCTCGCGCATGTCGTCCGTATTGGGCTTGAATGCCAGGCCCCAGACGGCGAACTTGCGGCCGCTGAGGTCGTTGCCGAAACGCTTCACGGTCTTGGCGGTGAGCACGTGCTTCTGGGCATCGTTGGCGTCTTCCACCGCGTTGAGGACCTTCATCTCCATGCCGGCATCGAGGCGGGCGGTGCGCTGCAGGGCCTGCACATCCTTGGGGAAGCAGGAACCGCCGTAGCCGCAGCCCGGATAGAGGAAGTGGTAGCCGATGCGCGGGTCGGAACCGATGCCCTGGCGCACCTGCTCGATGTCGGCACCCAGCTTCTCGGCCAGGTTGGCCAGTTCGTTCATGAAGCTGATGCGGGTGGCCAGCATGGCGTTGGCAGCGTACTTGGTCAGTTCGGCGGAACGCACATCCATGACGATGAGGCGTTCGTGGTTGCGCTGGAAGGGCGCATAGAGGGCGCGCATCAACTCGATGGCGCGCTCGTCCTCGGCGCCGACGACGATGCGGTCCGGCCGCATGAAATCCTCCACGGCGGCGCCTTCCTTGAGAAATTCCGGATTGGAGACGACGCTGTAGGCGATATCCGCTCCCCGGGCCTTGAGTTCCTCGGCGATGGCGGCGCGCACCTTGTCGCCGGTGCCCACGGGCACGGTGGACTTGTCCACCACCACCTTGTAGTCGCCCATGTGGCGGCCGATGTTGCGGGCGGCGGCGAGCACGTACTGCAGATCGGCGGAACCGTCCTCGTCCGGCGGCGTGCCGACGGCAATGAACTGGATGGTGCCGTGGGCCACAGCCTGTTCCACATCGGTGGTAAAACGCAGGCGGCCGGCGGCCACGTTGCGCTTCACCATGTCCAGCAGGCCCGGTTCGAAAATGGGAATGCCGCCTTCGTTGAGAATCCGGATCTTTTCCGGATCCACATCCAGGCACAGCACATCGTTGCCCACCTCGGCCAGGCAGGTACCGCTCACCAGGCCCACATAGCCCGTACCGACAACCGTAACTTTCAAATTATTCTCCCTGAAGGGTCATTGATCCGCCCAAACCGACGCATTCATGGGCTCAGGGGATCAGATCGAATTCTTCCGTGCGCCGGGGCGGATAGGTTTCCCAGCCGCCGCAGGCAGGACAGCGCCAGTAGAAGTGGCGCGCCTTGAAGCCGCAATTATCGCACCGATAGCGGGCCAGCCGGCGGGTGTGGTTGTGCACCAGATTACGCACCAGCTCCAGGTCCGCCCGCTTTTCCGGCGGCACGCCGAGCAGCTGGGCTTCCAGCAGGCGGTCCAGGCCCAGCAGGGTCGGATTGCGCCGCAGTTCGTCCCGCACCAGGCGATAGGCCGCCTCCGGCCCTTCTGCATCCATCACCAGCTGGAATACGGTTTCCAGCAGATCGAGGGAGGGGTAGCTGGCCAGGTAGCCGCGCAGCAGCTGCAGCCCCTCTTCCCGCTGGCCCTGGGCCAGGTAGGCATCCTGCAGCTTGCGGGCGACGATGGCCAGGTAGGCCGGATTCTGGCTCTCGATGCGCTTCCAGGCCTCGATGGCCGCTGCCAGGTCGCCCCCCTGCTGCAACAGGTCGCCCTGCAGGACGCTGGCGCGCACGCAGTTGCGGTGCAGGGAAAGGGCCGAGTCCAGGTACTGGCGGGCGGAATCGGGCCGGGAATTGATCATCTCCCCGGCTGCCAGCTCGCAGTAATAGTTGGCGATTTCCTTCTGGGTGGCGTAGTCAGGCATTTCCTTGGCGATGGCGATGGCCTTCTGCCAGTCCTTCTCCTGCTGGTAGATTTCCAGCAGGTTGCGCTTGGCCTCCTCGTCCCGGGAGGTGCCGCGCAAACGGGAGAACACCTCTTCGGCCCGGTCCAGCAGGCCGGCCTTGAGGAAGTCCTGGCCAAGCTCGGAAAGGGCCTGCAGCTTCAGCTCCGGCGACAGGTCCACCCGCTCGATGAGGTTCTGGTGCATGCGGATGGCCCGCTCGGTCTCGCCGCGGCGGCGGAACAGGTTGCCCAGGGCGAAGTGCAGTTCCACCGTCTGGGGATCCACCTTCACCACTTCGATGAAGGCTTCGATGGCCTTGTCCGGCTGCTCGTTGAGCAGGAAATTCAAGCCCTGGAAGTAGGACCGGGGCAGGGCCCGGGATTCCCGCACCAGATGCTTGATGTCGATGCGGGCGGCGGCCCAGCCAAGGACGAAAAACAGGGGAAAGAGCAGTAACTGCCAGTACTCGAATTCGATCATTGGGCCACGGCCTCGCCGGCAGGAGGCGGTTGCACGGCAGCGTCGCTGGCAGCCGGCTTGAGCACGGCCTGGCGCTCCCGCTCCCGCGCCAGTTCACGGCGGGTGCGCGACAGTTCGCGGCGCAGCTGGAACAGGGTACCGAGCAGGGACAGAGCACCAAGGGCCGTCCCGGCGGCGAAGAAACCGAGCAGGATGATCACCAGGGGCGCCTGCCACTGAGTATCGAAGAAGAAGCGCAGACTCACCGGATCGCTGTTCATTGCCGCAAAACCCAGCAAGAAGAAGAAGATGATGAGCCGGATGATCAAGATCAGGGCGCGCATAGCCTTATCCGCAAGCAATAAAAAAGGCGGCAACCCTAGGGTTGCCGCCCGCAATCTACCACAGGACAGGGGGTAAGGTCAGCGTCAGGCGGAGAGAGAGGCCAGCAGCCCCAGGTCCACCCGTTCGCGCAGTTCCTTGCCTGCCTTGAAATGGGGTACGTATTTTTCCGGAACGCTGACTTTATCCCCGGACTTGGGGTTACGCCCCATTCGCGGCGGCCGGTAGTTCAGCGCGAAGCTGCCGAACCCCCGAATCTCGATACGGTCACCGTGGGCCAGAGCCTCGGTCATGGCATCGAGAATTTCCTTGACCGCGAAATCAGCGTCTTTCGCCACCAGTTGCGGAAACCGCATGGCCAGGCGGGCGATCAGCTCGGATTTGGTCATGCTTGAGCCTTAAAAAGCCATTGAGGGAAAGAAGCCCTCCAGCCCCACCCATCCCCGGTACCGATCCTGTCGGCGCAGCACCGGGAAGCCGGGAGGGGCATGGAAGGGGATTTCTTAGCCCTGGTTGGAGCCGTTCAGCTTGGCCTTCAGCAGCGCACCCAGGTTGGTGGTGCCGGAAGCGGCGGAGCTTTCGGAAGCGAACTTCTGCATGGCTTCGTGTTGCTCGGCCTGATCCTTGGCCTTGATGGACAGGTTCACGTTGCGGGACTTGCGATCCACGTTGATGATCATGGCTTCGAGTTCGTCGCCGACCTTGACCAGCTGGGACAGATCTTCCACGCGGTCACGGGAGTACTCGGAAGCACGCAGGTAGCCTTCAACGTCGCCTTCCAGCTGCAGCACGGCACCCTTGGCATCAACGCTCTTCACCACGGCGCGCACGATGGTGTTCTTCTCGTGGGTGGCGATGTAGTTGGTGTAGGGGTCGCCTTCGAGCTGCTTGATACCCAGGGAGATGCGCTCCTTGTCGGTATCGATGGCCAGCACCACGGCCTGCACTTCGTCGCCCTTCTTGAAGTTGCGGATGGCTTCTTCGCCGGTGGTGCTCCAGGACAGGTCGGACAGGTGCACCAGGCCGTCGATGTTGCCGGGCAGGCCGATGAACACGCCGAAGTCGGTGATGGACTTGATCTGGCCGGAGACCTTGTCGCCCTTCTTGTGGTTCTGGGCGAACTCTTCCCACGGATTGGCCAGGCACTGCTTCATGCCCAGGGAGATACGACGACGGTCTTCGTCGATTTCCAGGATCATGACTTCCACTTCGTCGCCCAGCTGGACAACCTTGGTGGGATGCACGTTCTTGTTGGTCCAGTCCATTTCGGAGACGTGGACCAGACCTTCGATACCCTGTTCGATTTCAACGAAGGCCCCGTAGTCGGTCAGGTTGGTGACCTTGCCGAACAGGCGGGTACCGGAGGGGTAACGACGGGAGATGCCCACCCACGGATCTTCGCCCAGCTGCTTCAGGCCCAGGGACACGCGGTTCTTTTCGGTGTCGAACTTCAGCACCTTGGCGGTGACTTCGTCGCCCACGGCCAGCACTTCGCTGGGGTGACGCACACGGCGCCAGGCCAGGTCGGTGATGTGCAGCAGGCCGTCGATGCCGCCCAGGTCCACGAAGGCGCCGTAATCGGTGATGTTCTTGACGATACCCTTGACGGTAGCGCCTTCCTGCAGGGTAGACAGCAGCTTCTCGCGCTCTTCGCCCATGGTTTCTTCCAGGACGGCACGGCGGGAAACAACCACGTTGTTACGCTTGCGATCCAGCTTGATGACCTTGAATTCCATGGTCTTGCCTTCGTAAGGAGTGGTGTCCTTGACGGGGCGGATGTCGACCAGGGAGCCGGGCAGGAAGGAGCGGACGCTGTTGGTCATGACGGTCAGACCGCCCTTGACCTTGCCGGTGATGACGCCGGTCACCAGGGTACCTTCGTTCAGGGCCTTTTCCAGATCGTTCCAGGCGGCGATGCGCTTGGCCTTGTCGCGGGAGAGGCGGGTTTCACCGAAGCCGTCTTCCAGCTGTTCGATGGCGACCTGCACGAAGTCGCCGATCTTGGCTTCGACTTCGCCGGCGTCGCTCAGGAATTCTTCGACCGGGATATAGGATTCGGACTTCAGGCCGGCGTTGACGACGACAAAGTTCTGGTCGACGCGAACGACTTCGGCGGTAATCACTTCACCGGAGCGCATCTCCTGGCGGGCCAGGCTCTCTTCGAATAGCGCAGCGAAGGATTCTTGGGAAATGGGGGAAGCAGTAGTCATGGAAAAGGTACCCTAACCGCCTGTACAAGCTGGCGGGAAAAGGTTGAACACCGCCACCGTTCCCCCTTCCTTCCGGCACCCTGCCCGACAGCGGGCGAAAAAATGCGGGAAAAAGGTTCCCGCTTCTTCCAGGAAGTCCGAACGCGAAAGGAATTTCCGATCAGGCTGACGAGGCAGAGGCGTGGAACGGTGACACCAGTCAGGATGCCGAACCGTACCAGTCGAGGACCTGGTCGACCGCCTGGTCGATGGTAAGCCCCGAGGTGTCCAGCAGGACGGCATCCTCATTCTGCTGCAAGGGCGCCACGCTCCGCTCGCTATCGCGGCGGTCGCGCTCACGCAAATCCAGCAAAATGGCCTGCATGTTAGCAGGGAACCCTTTGCCGATCAACTGCTTATAACGCCTTTCCGCCCGTACCTCGGCAGAGGCGGTGAGAAAGACCTTGAGCCGGGAGTCGGGGAAGACCACGGAACCGATATCCCGGCCATCCCCCACCAGGCCGGCGCCGCAGCGGAAGACCCGCTGGCGGAACAGCAGGGCGGCCCGCACCGCAGGCAGGGCGGCCACCTTGGAGGCGCCCTGGGAAATTTCCTCGGTACGGATGGCCCCCTCCACCTCTTCGCCGGCCAGGCGGATGGAGCCTTCGCCGAAGACCACTTCCAGGCCGGCGGCCACTGCCGCCACCCCGGCTTCGTCATCCCAGTCCACCCCGGCCCGCTGGGCGGCCAGGGCCGTGAGGCGGTAGAGGGCGCCCGAATCCAGATAGCCGAAGCCCAGGGCCGCCGCCACCCGGGCCGCCACCGTACCCTTGCCGGAGGCGGAGGGACCGTCGATGGCGATCACCGGCACGCTGCGGGTGACCGTGGCCAGACGCTCGAAATAATCGGGGAAGGTCTTGGCCACGCACTTGGGATCGTTGATGCGCAGGGGCGTGGCAAAGGCGGCCAGGGAGAAGCACATGGCCATGCGATGGTCATCGTAGGTGTCGATGGCGGCCGGTTTCAGGGCCGGCACCGGCGTCACTTTGAGGTAATCCGGTCCTTCCTCGACGATAGCCCCCAGCTTCTGCAGTTCGGTGGCCATGGCGGCGATGCGGTCGGTCTCCTTGACCCGCCAGCTGGCGATGTTGCGCAGCACGGTGGTGCCCTCGGCAAAGAGGCCGGCGGTGGCCAGGGTCATGGCCGCATCCGGGATATGGTTGCAGTCCAGGTCGATGGCCTGGAGCTTGCCGCTGGCGGGGCCCCGGGCCTCGATCCAGTTGGGACCCATCTCGATGCGGGCACCCATGAGGGCCAGGGCTTCGGCGAAGCGCACGTCGCCCTGGATGGAATCCTTGCCCACGCCTTCGACCCGCAGGGGACCGCCGCCGATGGCGCCGGCAGCCAGGAAATAGGAGGCGGAAGAGGCATCCCCTTCCACATAGACCGTGCCGGGAGAGACGTAGCGCACCCCAGCCGGCACCACGAAGGCCTGCCAGCCTTCACGTTGGACCTCCACACCGAAGCGGGCCATGGTGGCCAGAGTGATTTCAATATAGGGCTTGGAAATGAGCTCGCCCACCACTTCCACCCGGGTTTCGACGCCGATCAGGGGCAGAGCCATGAGCAGGGCAGTCAAAAACTGGCTGGATACGTCGCCGCGGACCTGAAGCACACCGCCGGCGCGGATGGTTGCGGGGAAAATCTCCAGGGGCGGGAAGCCGTCGTTGCCCAGGTAGCGGACGTCGGCACCCAGCTGGCGCAGGCCGTCCACCAGGTCGCCGATGGGCCGCTCGTGCATGCGGGCCACGCCCTTCAGCACATAGTGACCGCCGGCCAGGGCCAGGGCGGCGGTGAGGGGACGAAAAGCGGTGCCGGCATTGCCGAGGAACAGCTCGGCCTCCTTCACCGGGAACGGGCCGCCGACGCCGCTGATCCGGTAGGCCTCGCCACCCAGGGACTCCACGCCCACACCCAGCTGCTGCAGGGCCTCCAGCATGCGTTCCGTATCGTCGGAATGGAGCAGGTCCCGCACCTCGGTGACGCCTTCGGCCAGGGCGGCCAGCAGCAGCACCCGGTTGGAAATGCTCTTGGAGCCGGGCAGGCGCACGGTGCCGCCGGCGGAAACGAAGGGAGCGAGGTCGAGGAATTCCATGGTCACAACAGCCTTGAGGGGCCGGCGGAGAAGCCCGCCAGCCGGGGGTTAGCGCTTGCCTTCGGCCCAGTCGCGACGGGCCGTGCGGGCGGTATCGAAAATTTCTTCCAGGCGGCGGCCATCGCCGGCAGCCAGGGCTTGGTGCAACTCGTCGAGCTGGGCCCGGTAGCTGTCCAGCTCCAGCAGCAGGGCGTCCTTGTTGGCCAGGCAGATGTCCCGCCACATTTCCGGGTGGCTGGCGGCGATGCGGGTGAAATCGCGGAAGCCGCTGGCGGCAAAGGTGAAGAACAGTTCCTTGTTTTCCCGCACCGCCAGGTCATGCACCAGGGCGAAGGACAGCAGATGGGGCAGATGGGAAACGGCGGCGAAGACCCGGTCGTGCTCGGCCGGCGTCAGTTCGTAGATCTGGGCGCCGCACCACTCCCAGGCGGAACGGACCTTGGCCACGTTGAGCACGGAGTTCTCGGGCAGGGGCGTCAGCACCACCTTGCGTTCCCGGTATAGGTCGCCCCGGGCAGCCGAGGCGCCGGAATTCTCGGCGCCGGCGATGGGATGGGCCGGCACGAACTGGCCGATGCGCTCGCCAAAGGCGGCCCGGGCCGCAGCCACCACGTCGCCCTTGGTGGAGCCGCCGTCGGTGACCACCGTCTCCGGCCCCAGATAGGGCACGATGCGGGCCATGATCTCGGGCATCTGACCCACCGGCGTGGCCAACAGCACCAGATCGGCATCGGACAACTCATGGGCCGGGTTGATGCCGGCCCGGTCGATCACCCCCAGCTCCAGGGCCTGCTGCAGGGACTTGGGACTGCGCCCGAAGCCCACCACCTCGTCCACCGCGCCAGCCGCCCGCAAGCCCAGGGCGAAAGATCCGCCAATGAGGCCCACACCGAAAATGACTACCTTGTTGAACTCGGCCATGACGCGCGCCTAGAGAGCTTGCTCGAAAAAACCCACGGAACGCCGGGGAGGAAGGTATCAGTAGACGGCGACCGGGTAGGACCCGAGCACCTTCAGGTAGGCCGCACGCCGGGCCAGTTCGTCCAGGGCCGCCTTGACCCGGGGTTCGTCCCGGTGGCCGTCCACATCGACGAAGAACACGTATTCCCACAGGGTATGGCGCGCCGGCCGGGATTCCAGGCGGGTCAGGGAGACACCCGCGTCGGCGAAGGGCACCAGCAGGGTATGCAGGGCCCCCGTATTGTTGGGAATGGACATGATCAGGGAGGTCTTGTCCTTGCCCGCCGTGGAAGGACCGGCGTCGTGGCGGCCCAGCACCACGAAGCGGGTGGTATTGTTGGGCTCGTCCTCGATGCTCTCGGCCAGCCGGGGCAGGTCGTAGCGGTCCGCCGCTGCCTCGCCGGCGATGGCCGCAGCCCCCTCTTCCTGGGCCGCCATCTGGGCCGCCTGGGCATTGCTGCCGACGGAGATGCGGGGCACGTTGGGCAGGTTGCGGTTCAGCCATTCATGGCACTGGGCCAGGGACTGGGCGTGGGAGTAAACCTTGGTCACCTTATCCAGGGACGGGGCCTTGGTCAGCAGGTGCTGGTGGATGCGCAGCACCACCTCGCCACAGATTTTCAGGGAAGTGCCGAGCAGCAGGTCCAGGGTACGGCCGACGGCGCCTTCGGTGGAATTTTCCACCGGCGCCACGCCGTAGTTGGCATGACCGGCTTCCACTTCGCGGAAAACATCGTCGATGGAAGCCTGGGGCAGAAGCCGGGCGGCATGGCCGAAATGCTTGGTGGATGCGCTTTCCGAGAAGGTGCCCAGGGGCCCGAGGAAGGCGATGCCGAGGGGCTGCTCCAGGGACAGGCAGGCCGACATGACCTCGCGAAAGAACCAGGTGACGCTGTCGCTGGAAAGGGGCCCCTGGTTCATGTCCTGGATGCGGCGCAGGACCTGGGCTTCCCGCTCCGGGCGGTAGATGAAGCCGGCGTCGCCATGGCGGGCCTTGATCTCGCCCACCTGCTGGGCACAGCGGGCGCGGCGGTTGAGCAGGTCGAGCAACTGGGCATCGATGGCATCGATGTCCGTGCGCACCACGGACAGCTCGGCCAGCAGGGAGTCCTTGCCGTTGTCGCTATTCTGGCGGTCGCTCATGGTTCAGGCCCGGGACTTGGCGAAAGCGTCCATGTACACCACCAGGGCGCGAACCCCGTCCAGCGGCATGGCGTTGTAGATGGAGGCACGCATGCCGCCGACGGACTTGTGTCCTTTCAGGGCCAGCAGGCCGGCTTCCTTCGCGCCTGCCAGGAACTCCGCATCGAGGGCGGCATCCCGCAGGGTGAAGGGCACGTTCATCTGGGAACGGCAGGCCGGGTCCACCGGATTGCGGTAGAAGCCGTCGCTGCCGTCGATGGCGGCGTAAAGCAGGCGGGCTTTCTCGGCGTTGATGCGGGCCATCTCGTTGATGCCGCCAATGCGCTTCAGCCACTGGAACACCAGCCCGGCCACGTAGATGGCGAAGGTGGGCGGGGTGTTGAGCATGGAGTCGTTCTCGGCCATGACCGCGTAGTCCAGGACCGTCGGCAGACTGGCCGGGGCCTTGCCCAGCAGGTCCTCGCGCACGATCACCAGGGTCAGACCGGAAGGGCCGATATTCTTCTGGGCACCGGCATAGATGAGGCCGTAGCGGGAAACGTCCATGGGCCGTGAGAGGATGTGGGAGGACATGTCCGCCACCACCGGCACCCCGGCGGGAACGCCGGCCAGGAAGGCAGCCTCGTCCAGCAGCTCGACGCCGTGGATGGTTTCGTTGGTGCACAGGTGCAGGTAGGCCGCATCAGCGTTGACCTGCAATTCGGCAGAGGCCGGCAGACGGGTGAAACCGTCGGCCACGGCAGCCTTGTCTTCCGTGCTGGCGATGCAGCGGGCGGCGGTTTCACCGCAGACCCGCTGGGTTTCCTTGAAGGCCTTCTTGGACCAGGAGCCGGTGACGATGCAGTCGGCCGGCTGCTTGTCCTTAACGCCGGCCAGCAGGTTGAGGGGCACCTGGGCGAACTGCTGGGTGGCACCGCCCTGCAGGAACAGCACCTTGTAGTTGGCCGGGATGCCCATCAGCTCCCGCAGATCGGCTTCGGCCCGCTGGGCGATGGACGTGAATTCCTTGCCCCGGTGGCTCATTTCCATGACGCCGCAACCGGCGCCCTGCCAATCCAGCATTTCGTCCTGAACCTGCTCCAGCACCTCGGCGGGCAAAGCCGCCGGGCCGGCACTGAAATTCCACAAACGCATTACGCTTCCTCGCTGGCAGCGCTGTCCTCGCCGCCTTCAAGCATTTCGCCGTCCGCCAGTTCGTCGCCGGCCTCGGCATCGGTATCGCCTTCGCTTTCCGCCACCTTTTCCAGGCCGGACAACTTCTCGCCCGCATCCAGGGAAATCAGGGTGACGCCCTGGGTGGCACGACCCAGTTCGCGAATCTCGGCCACCCGGGTGCGAATCAGCACGCCGCCGGTGGTGATGAGCATGACCTCGTCCGCATCGGTCACCAGCTTGGCAGCGACGATCTTGCCATTACGCTCGCTGGCGGCAATGGCCATGACGCCCTGGGTGCCGCGGCTGGAACGACGGAAGTCGCCCAGGCGGGTGCGCTTGCCGTAGCCGTTCTCGGTGGCCACCAGCACGGTTTCCTCTTCGCTTTCGGCCACCAGCAGGGAAATGACGCTCTGACCTTCCTGCAGCATCATGCCGCGCACGCCGCGGGACTGGCGGCCCATGGGGCGCACCTGATCCTCGCCGAACCAGACAGCCTTGCCGCCGTCGGAGACCAGCACGATGTCGCTCTGGCCGGTGGTCAGGTCGGCACCGATCAGGTAGTCGCCCTCATCCAGATCGACGGCGATGATGCCGGCCTTGCGGGGATTGGAGAAGTTGGCCAGGGAAGTCTTCTTCACGGTGCCCTGGACGGTGCACATGAAGACGTACTTGTCGTCGGAGAATTCCTTCACCGGCAGGATGGCGTTGATCTGCTCGCCCTCTTCCATGGGGAACATGTTGATGATGGGCTTGCCCCGGCTGATGCGGCTGCCCTGGGGCACTTCATAGACCTTGAGCCAGTAGCAGCGGCCCCGGTTGGAGAAGCAGAGGATGTAGTCGTGGGTGTTGGCGACGAAGAGGTGATCGACGAAGTCGTCATCCTTCATGGCCGCCGCCTGCTTGCCGCGGCCGCCGCGGCGCTGGGCCCGGTAATCGGCCAGGGGCTGGGACTTGATGTAGCCGGTGTGGGACAGGGTCACCACCATGTCCTGGGGCGTGATCAGGTCTTCGATGCCCAGGTCCTGGGCGTAGGCCACGATCTCGGAGCGACGGTCGTCGCCGAACTGGTCGCGGATGGCGGTCAGTTCCTCGCCGATGATCTCGGTGACGCGCTCGGGGCGGGCCAGGATGTCCATCAGGTCGGCGATCTTCTCCAGCAGTTCCTTGTAATCGGCGACGATCTTGTCCCGTTCCAGGCCGGTCAGGCGCTGCAGACGCAGTTCCAGGATGGCCTGGGCCTGGGCTTCGGTGAGGCGGTAGCCCTGGGCGGAGAGGCCGTACTCGGGCGCAATGCCTTCGGGACGGGTGGCATCCAGGCTGGCCCGGGCCAGCATTTCGGTAACGGTGGCGGAAACCCACATGCGGGCCATCAGCTCGCGGCGGGCATCGGCCGGAGTGGGCGCGGCCTTGATCAGGGCGATGATTTCGTCCACGTTGTCCAGGGCCACGGCCAGGCCTTCCTGGGTGTGGGCCTTTTCCCGGGCCTTGCGCAGTTCGAAGACGGTACGGCGGTTGAGCACTTCGCGGCGGTGGGCGAGGAAGCACTCCAGCATCTGCTTCAGGTTGAGCAGGCGCGGCTGGCCATCCACCAGGGCCACCATGTTCATGCCGAAGGTGTCCTGCAGCTGGGTCATCTTGAACAGGTTGTTCAGGACCACCTCGGGCATCTCGCCCCGCTTCAGTTCGATCACCACCCGCATGCCGGACTTGTCGGACTCGTCCCGCAGGTCGGAGATGCCTTCGATGCGCTTTTCGTTGACCAGCTCGCCGATCTTTTCCAGCAGGGTGCGCTTGTTAACCTGGTAGGGCAGCTCGTCGATGATCAGTGCCTGGCGGTTGCCCTTGTCCAGGTCTTCCACGTGGGTCTTGGCCCGCATCACCACCCGGCCGCGGCCGGTGCGGTAGCCCTCGCGCACCCCGGCGACGCCGTAGATGATGCCGGCGGTGGGGAAGTCGGGGGCCGGAATGATGTCGATCAGCTCGTCGATGGTCAGGTTCGGGTTCTGCAGCAGGGCCAGACAGGCGGCCACCACCTCGCCCAGGTTGTGGGGCGGGATGTTGGTGGCCATACCCACGGCGATGCCGGAGGAGCCGTTGATCAGCAGGTTGGGGATGCGGGCCGGCAGGATCAGGGGCTCCTGCTCGGAGCCGTCGTAGTTGGGGCCGAAGTCGACGGTTTCCTTGTCGATGTCTTCCAGCAGCTGATGCCCGATGCGGGCCATGCGCACTTCCGTGTACCGCATGGCAGCAGCGTTGTCGCCGTCCACCGAACCGAAGTTGCCCTGGCCGTCCACCAGCATGTAGCGCAGGGAAAAGTCCTGGGCCATGCGCACGATGGTGTCGTACACCGCCGTATCGCCGTGGGGGTGGTACTTACCAATGACGTCGCCGACGATACGGGCGGACTTCTTGTAGGCCTTGTTCCAGTCGTTGCCCAGTTCATGCATGGCAAACAGGACCCGGCGATGCACGGGCTTGAGGCCGTCCCGCACATCCGGCAGCGCCCGACCGACGATCACGCTCATGGCGTAATCCAGGTAGGAACGGCGCATTTCCTCTTCGAGGCTGATTGGCAGGGTTTCTTTGGCGAATTGATCCATAGGTCTCGGGCGGCCGCCGGAGCGGCTCTGGGAGGATTTCCGGTGGAAATGAAGGGGGAGATTCTAGCACGCCGGCCTCCCCGCCGTCAGAACGCCCCCACGGCCGGGGATATCCCGGCGGAATCCCTTCCCGCTCCGCCGGAATCGGTTGTATCCCCCGAAAATCTTTGGTTAAATCGCCCATACATTGCCGTATGTGCAATGGTAGGCAAAGAAAGGCCCCCTAAGGCCACACCTGAGACACCACCCACGAGGAGGGACAAATCTTGAAAAAGCAGAACCTGACCACCATCATCGCCGCCCTGGGCGCCTTCGCCTGTGCCGCCCCGGCCCTGGCCCAGACGCCAACCGCCGCCTATCTCACCGACACCCGCAATGTGGTGGCCAAGAGCGGCTTCGGCCTGTGCTGGCGCACCAGCGCCTGGACCCCGGCGGCCGCCCTGGCCGAATGCGATCCGGACCTGACCAAGGCAGCCCCCGCAGCCGCCGCACCGGCCGCCGCCGCAGCCGCCAAGAAGTGCGACTTCACCGTCACCCTGCAGAGCGACGAGCTCTTCACCTTCAACAAGGCCGCCCTTACCGGCGCCGCCCAGAAGCGCCTGGACAGCGACGTGGTGGCCAAGCTGGGCTCCTGCGCTTCCGTCTCCATGATCATGATCACCGGCCACACGGATCGCCTGGGCTCCCAGGCATACAACCAGAAGCTGTCCGAAAAGCGCGCCGATGCAGTCAAGGCCTATCTGCTGAAGAAGGGCGTGCCGGCCGACACGGTGGACACCATGGGTGCCGGCAAGACCCAGCCGGCCCAGGGCGTCAAATGTGATGACTCCCTGCCCCGGCAGAAGCTGATCGCCTGCCTGGCGCCCAGCCGCCGCGTGGTGGTCGAGGTCAAGGGCAGCGCCAAGTAACAGCAGTTGCAGACAGACGCCCCGCCCCATACGGCGGGGCTTTTTTGTTCACTTACCACCCCACACCCGATGACCTCCTCCCCCACTCCCGCCGACAACATCGACCTCCTGATCGAGGCGCGCTGGATCATTCCGGTCAGACCCTTCGGCGTCACCCTGGAAAACCATGCCGTCGCCGTCAGCGGAGGCAACATCGTCGCCGTGCTGCCCCAGGCGGAGGCCCGGGAACGCTTCACTCCGCGCAAGACGGTACGTCTGGGCGAACAGCTACTGATTCCCGGTCTGGTCAATCTGCACACCCACGCAGCCATGAGCCTGCTGCGCGGCCTGGCCGACGACCTGCCCCTGATGACCTGGCTGCAGGAGCACATCTGGCCGGCAGAGGGACGTTTCGTCTCCCGGGAGTTCGTCCGCGACGGCACTCTGCTGGCGGCAGCCGAAATGCTGCGGGGCGGCATCACCTGTTTCAACGACATGTACTTTTTCCCCCGGGAAGCGGCCGCCGCCGCCCAGCAGATGGGGATGCGGGCTGCCCTGGGCCTGGTGGTGCTGGACTTTCCCAACGCCTACGCCAGCGGCGCCGAGGACTACCTGGAAAAAGGCCTGGCCGCCCGGGACGACCTGCGCAACGAAGCCCTCCTCTCCTTCTGCCTGGCCCCCCATGCGCCGTATACGGTTTCCGACCAGACCTTCGAGCGCATCCTGCCCCTGGCAGAACAGCTGGACATTCCGATCCACCTGCACCTGCACGAAACCACGACTGAAATCGAGGAAAGCCTGAAGCAATACGGCGTACGTCCCCTGGAACGCCTGCGCCGCCTGGGACTGGTGGGCCCCGGCCTGATTGCCGTTCACGCCGTCCACCTGCAAGCGGCAGAAATTGCCCTGCTGGCCACCCACGGCTGCTCCGTTGCCCACTGCCCGGCCTCCAACCTCAAGCTGGCCAGCGGCATCACCCCTGTTGCCGAACTGCTGCAAGCCGGCGTCAATGTCGGCATCGGCACCGACGGCGCCGCCAGCAACAACCGCCTCGACCTCCTGGCCGAAATGCGCCTGGCCGCCCTGCTGGCCAAGGGCGCCAGCGGCAACGCACAGGCCCTGGGCGCCCACCAGACCCTGCAGGCTGCCACCCTTGCCGGTGCCCGGGCGCTGGGCATGGAAGACAAAATAGGTACAATTGAGTCTGGCAAAGCTGCCGACCTCTGCGCCATCGACCTTTCATCCCCCGAACTTTCCCCCTGCTACGACCCCGCATCCCACGCCGTATATGCGGCCGGGAGGGAGCATGTCTCCCACGTCTGGGTTGCAGGGCAATTAAGGGTGGAGAACGGCTCCCTGTGCGGAATCGGGAAAAATGATTTGATCAGCCTTGCCAAAGTATGGCAGAATAAAATTCGAGATTAGTCTCGGGCCGAACCCACGCAAAAATAAGGGGTTGCGCCGTTGCTGATTCAGCTGCCTTTCACGAACACGAGGTAAAAGAGAGATGACCAACAAATTCGCCAAAAAGTCCCTGCTGGTTCTGCTTGCCGCCGGCCTGAGCCTGGGCGCCACCATGGCCCAAGCCCAAACCACCGACAAGGGTGCCTACCTGACCGATACCCGTAACGAAGTTGCCCGCAGCGGTTTCGGCCTCTGCTGGCGCACCGGCTACTGGACCCCCGCCGCCGCCATCGCCGAGTGTGATGGCGATCTGGTGAAGGCCGGAGCCGCTGCCAAGGACGCCGGTGGCGTCAAGCCCGTCGGCGCCAAGATCACCCTGTCCGCCGACGCCCTGTTCGACTTCGACAAGGCCGTGCTGCGCGCCGAAGGCAAGTCCAAGCTGGACGAGCTGGTGACCAAGGCCAAGGAAATCAACCTGGAAGTGATCATCGCCGTGGGTCACGCTGACCGCATCGGTAAGGATGCTTACAACCAGAAGCTGTCCGAGCGTCGCGCTGCCGCCGTCAAGGAATACCTGGTGAGCAAGGGCATCGAAGCCAACCGCGTCTACACCGAAGGCAAGGGCGAAAAGCAGCCCGTGACCGCCGGCAAGTGCGGCAAGAGCGAAAAGAAGACCAAGGCCCTGATCGAGTGCCTGCAGCCTGACCGTCGCGTTGAAATCGAAGTGATCGGCACCAAGTAATCCTGCGCCGTTCCTGTAAAAAGCCCTGCATTCGCAGGGCTTTTTTCTTTCCTAGCCTCTCCCTTGCCATATTTCAGCCATGATTAACGCCGATCCCAACGAACTGCAGAAATTCAGTGACCTGGCCCACCGCTGGTGGGACCCCAAGAGCGAGTTCAAGCCGCTCCACGACATCAACCCCCTGCGTCTCGACTGGATCGACGCCAATGTGGGGCTGGCCGGCAAGAAAGTGCTGGATGTGGGATGCGGCGGCGGTCTGCTCAGCGAGGGCATGGCCGAACGGGGCGCCCAGGTGACCGGCATCGACCTCTCGGAAAAGGCCCTCGGCGTCGCCCGCCTGCACCTGCTGGAAAGCGGCCGCAGCGTGGACTACCGTCACATCTCCGCCGAGTCCCTGGCAGCCGAAATGCCGGGCAGTTTCGACGTGGTCACCTGCCTGGAAATGCTGGAGCACGTGCCGGACCCCGCCAGCACGGTGGCGGCCTGCGCCAGGCTGGTCAAACCGGGCGGCCAGGTCTTCCTATCCACCCTCAATCGCAATCCCAAGTCCTACCTGCTCGCTGTCATTGGCGCCGAGTATCTCCTGCAGATGCTGCCCAAGGGCACCCACGACTACGCCAAATTCATCAAGCCATCCGAACTGGCACGTCATTGCAAAGCCGCAGACCTGGAAGTGGCCGAAATCATCGGCATGACCTACAACCCCTTCACCCAGCGCTACAGCCTGGGTCGAGACACTTCGGTGAACTACCTGCTGCGCACCGTGCGCAATGCCTGAGGCGGTACTGTTCGACCTGGACGGCACCCTGGCGGACACGGCTCCCGACCTGGGAGCCGCGCTCAACCGGGTGCGCCAGGACTACAACCTTCCGCCCCTTCCCCTGGCCACCCTGCGCCCCCACACCTCCCAGGGAGGCAGGGGCCTGTTGCGAGTCGGCATGGGCGTTACCCCTCAGGATGACAGCTACGCCGAGCTTTACCGCCGCTTCATCCAGCACTATGAAGAGCGGCTCTGCCACCATACGGCACTGTTCCCGGGCATGGCCGAGTTGCTCGCACAGCTGGAACAACGCCGCATTCCCTGGGGCGTGGTCACCAACAAGAGTGAGCGCCTGACCCATCCGCTGCTGCAACAGATGGATCTGGCTCACCGCTGCGCCTGCATTGTCTGCGGCGACTCGACCCCCAACCCAAAGCCGGCACCTGATCCCTTGCTGCTGGCAGCCCAATTGCTGGGTCTGCCCACCCAGGACTGCTGCTACCTGGGCGACGACCTGCGGGACATCCAGGCCGGCAACGCCTGCGCCATGATGACCATCGGCGTCCGCTGGGGCTATCTGGGCACGGAACACCCGCCGGAGACCTGGGGCGCCGACCACCTGATCGACCACCCCGACGAAGTATCGCCCCTACTCCGCCCGCCCCGCTGAAAGCCGTCGCCTCGCCACGCCGGGATTACGGCAGATATCAGACCACCGCCCCTTGAAGTTCCGGGGGGCAGCCCCCATAATGCTGACCATGGTTGTAATTCCGGCAATCTGGAGGCGTTCTGGACGCGGGTTCGATTCCCGCCACCTCCACCTAAGAGTTTCGGAGAGTTCTTAGGTGGGGGTGTACTGGCTTCGACAGGGCGGGCAAAGGTGCGCAGGCAACTCGTCAGGCGATCGACGTTAATGAAGCAAATCTCCAAACGCCAACGATGAGCGTTTCGCAATCGCCGCTTAAGGCTTTTGCCGAGGCTGCTTGAGCCTTGTTACCAAAGAAAAGCCGGTGGGGACTTCGGTCCCCATCGTTATTTCCAATTCCCCAAATGTAGCTTCCCCGCCTCAGGCAACGCCCGTTGTCTCTTTCCCAGAGCGTTGGTGCAGCAGCTACTGAACCTCCCCCATAACGCAGCACCCGCAAGACCCAGGCAATCACTCGCCCAGGCGCAGGCCGGTTTTTTTCAGGATGCGGGTGGAAAAGAGGATGTCCCGGGCGCCCAGGGCGCCGGGGAACTCGGCCTGGATCAGGGTGGCGATGCGCCCGACTTCGGCTTCGACTTCCGCCCGGCTCTTGCCGTGGACCATGGCGAAGAGGTTGTAGGGCCAGGCGGGCGGATGGTCCGGTCGGCGATAGCAGTGGGTAACCGATTGCAGCCCGCCGACCCGCTCGCCGACGGCGTCGATCACCGCCGGGTCGATCTGCCACACGCTCATGCCGTTGGCGGTGTAGCCGATGGCGTAGTGGTTGGGCACGGCGCCGATGCGGCGGATGGCGCCCGCTGCCAGCAGGCGGGCCAGCCGCTGCCGCACCTCGGTTTCGGCCACGCCCAGCTGCTCCGCCAGGACCAGGTAGGGACGCGGCACCAGGGGCAGGCCGGCCTGGGTGGCAAGCACGATGCGGCGATCCAGGTCATCCATGGGGAAAGTGACGTCCATCAACGGTTTCCTGGCAGGCAGCTTGCAGACGCCATACCCGTCCCCGACGGAACGGCATGCCGGCATTGCCCCCGGACAGCACGGGCCACCCGGGCGGAATGGGCCTGCAGCTTGAGCCCAAGCGCCACGACAGGTTGGGAAATGCTGAGATCGACGGTCGCGGCGTTCATGCCTGCAGCTTCATTTCGACGAAGTATTCCTTCTCTTTCGGGAAGGGATAGACCGGGTAGCCGGTGGCGGCCTCGATGGCCTGCACCGCAGCGTCGATGCCCGCCGGCGTTTCCGTCGCCAGCACGAACCACATATTGAAGGCGTGTTCCCGGGCGTAGTTGTGGGCCACCTGGGGCAAGGCATTGACCTGTTCCGCCACCCGCTCGAATTCGGCGTCGGGCACGGCCATGGCGGCCAGGCAGAAGGCGCCGCCCAGGCGCTCGATCTGGAACATGGGGCCGAAGCGGGTGAGGATGCGGTCGTCCAGCAGGGACTGCAGCCGGGCCAGCAGCTCGGCCTCGCTGATGCCCAGCTTGGCCGCAGCCTCGGCGTAGGGTTCCGGGCTCAGGGGAAAGTCGCCCTGGAGGGCGTTGATGATGCGCCGATCCAGTTCATCCGGCTCCCGGGCCGGTGCCAGGGCGGCGCGGCGGGAGGGTTTCGTCTTCTCCGCTGTATCAGCCATGGGCGGCCTGGCTCAGGGGATCGGCATCTGCCCGGGGCGCCTGGGGCGCATAGCGGGCGCCGGTCTGCTTGTAGCGCCGGGTGGAAAAGAGCAGCTCGTTGGGGAAGGCGTCCAGCCCCAGGCGCTCGCCCAGGCTGCGGCGCAGTTCCACCACTTCCTCCCGGGCCTTGCCGTGGATCATGCAGAACAGGTTGTAGGGCCAGTGGGGCGCCATGGGGCGGCGGCGGTAGCAGAGGGTGACGCCGGGCTCGGCGGCGAGGCGCTCGCCCAGGGCACTCACCTCCCCTTCCGGCACGGCCCAGACGCACATGGCGTTGGCGGTGTAGCCCAGTTCGTGGTGCCGCACCACCACACCGAAGCGCTTGAGGATGCCCCGCTCCAGCCACTGGCCGAGCAGTTCCAGCAGACGCCCTTCCTCCAGGCCGGCCCGGTAGGCCAGGGCGCGGAAAGGCTGGGGCTCCAGGGGCAGACCCTCCTGCAGCACCGGCATCAGCCCCCGCTCTTCCCGGGTCAGTTCGATGGGCTGCTCCAGGGAGGGCACCGCCGCCACCGGCTGGCGCCGGGTTCCGCCGCCGGCCAGGTCAAAACCCAGGTCGATGTGGAACTCTTCCACCAGGGGCAGGGAAATGACGGGGCAGCCGGTCTCGGCCTCGATGGCCGCCAGCACCGCATGCAGACGCAGAGCGTCCGGCGCGGTGGCGACGAACCACAGGTTGTAGGCGTGTTCCCGGGCGTAGTTGTGATTGACCTCGGGATGGGCGCTGACCCGGCCGGCCACCCATTCCAGCCGCTCCGGCGGCGCCTGCAGGGCGGCCAGGGTGCTGGCGCCGACCCGGCGCGGGGCGAAGACGGCACCGATGCGGTTCACCATGCCCTGCTGCTGCCAGTGGCGGTATTGCTCCAGCACCTCCGCCTCGCTCAGACCCTGGGCCGCACCGATGGCGGCAAAGGGCCGGGAGACCAGGGGGAAGTCCCGCTGGTAGTCGTTGAGCAGGGGGAAGCGGGCGGCGTTCATGGGCATGGACGGGCGAGGCGTCAGAAGCCGGTGCGGGCGGCGCGGCTGGTGAAGAAGATGCCGCTCGGGCTCTCCGCCTTCAGCTCGGCCACCGGGGCCTTGGTGCGGGTGTCGAAAACGGTGACCTTGTTATCGTCCCGGGCCGAGAGCCAGACGGCCTCGCCGCGGGGCGCGAACTCCATGTGCAGGATGGCCTTGCCCGGCTGCAGGGTATGGGTCACCTTGCCTTCCAGGGTGTCGATGACCTGGACCCAGCCGTTGTCGGGGAAGGCGAAATTCACCCAGATCTCCCTCCCGTCGGGCCGGGCCATGACGAACACCGGCTGGCTCTTCACCGGGATGCGGGCCGTCTCCTTCCAGGTCTTGGTATCCACCACCAGCACCTCGTGGCGGCCGATGGCGGGCAGGTAGGCCTTTCCCCCGGCCACGGACCAGCCCCGCAGGTGGGGCATCTTGTACACCGGCAGGGGCTGCTCGCCCTTGCCGTAGCCGGCGAGAATCTTCTGCACACCGTTTTCCGGCTGCCAGGTGTCGAGCATGGCCAGGCCGTCCTCGCCGAAGAGGCCGGCGATGTAGTAGCGGCCGTCCGGCGTCACCAGGGCGTCGTAGGGCTGCTTGCCGGCGGAGTACTTCTGCACCTTGGGGGCCTTCGGGTTGGAGAGGTCGGCCACCCAGATTTCCCCGGCTTCGAAGAGGGAAAAGGCGAAGCGGTTGCCCGACAGGTCGGCCAGGCCCACCACCTTGGAGCGCACCCCGTTCATGTCCACGGAAGGAATGTCCGCCACCAGTTCCAGGGTCTCGGCGTCGAAGGCCTTGATGCCGCCCGGCTCGTAATTCTGGGCCACCACCAGCTTGCCGTCCTGGGAAATGGCGCCGCCGATAGCGTTGCCGGCCTGGACGATGCGCTTGGCAATGGAGGCGGTGAGGATATCCACCTTGGTCAGGCCGCCATCACGACCGAAGACGTAGGCGTAGCGCTGGTCCCGGCTGAAGACCACGGAGGCGTGGGAAAGGTCGCCCAGCCCGGGGACCTTGGCCAGAGCCGTTTTCGAGGTGGTATTGACCACCTGCACCTGGCCGATGGAACGCTCGATCACCACCCCCAGATCACCGGTACCGCGGGGCGCCGGGGCGCTGGCGCAACCGGCCAGGAGGGAAAGCAGGAGAACGGGCAGAAGAAAGCGGCGGGAAACGACAGGCGTGGCAGGCGTCATGGCGGTCTTTCGCGGGGAACTCAAATTATTCGTTGGGGAAGCCGGCCTGGAGCTGCTGCACGATCCACTGGGCCTCGGTCTCGTTGACGATGCCCTTGAAGGGCGGCATGGGCGTACCCGGCCGGCCATGCAGGATGGTGGCCACCATGCTCTCGGCGGGCCGCAGGCGGAAGGTCTCGGCCGTCAGCGCCGGCCCCAGGCCGCCCTTGAGGGTCAGGCCGTGGCAGGAGCCGCAGTCCTGACGCACCATATGCACCAGTTCTTTGGCGCGGGGAGCGGGAACTGCCACTTCCGTGGCACTAACGGCAAGGGGCAGCAAGGCCGCGGTCAGGCCAAGGCCGCTCAGGCAAATGCAGGGGAAAGAAATGGCGGGCTTCATGGGCACCCATCTTGCCGCCCGGCCCACCGGGACACTTTGATAAGCATCAGCTTTCGATGCAGAAAGACCGTGGGGGTTGTAGGGGGAAATACAGACAAACTACAAACAAAGTCATTTGGGGAAAAAGCCGCCCCTCGCTGTTCAACCGCAAGGCAAAACCTTACACTGACAAAATGCAATACGCATACGGCTTTACAAGCTTACCTACCAGTACCCTTTTCCTGTTTAGCACTCTAACGAGGTAATGATGCGATTCAGATTTATACGATGTTCTTCAGCATTACTACTTTGCGCCGCTCTGTCAGCCTGCTCAGTAATCGATATAAAAGACAATGTTGTTGGTAACCCGGAAGCTGCATCAGATACTTACGCCAAGAATAAAAATTCGCACGGTGTAGTGCTCCTTGATGTGAATTGGGGAAGGGTATGGGGTTGCGCAAAATATGAAAATGCGCAACTCGTCACCTTCGCCTTCGATCGAATGCCACTGAAGAGGAGCAACGCTGAACCGGCCGAATTTATCGTCACAACACCTGGACGCTTATCTGCCAAGCAAGCTTTTGAAAGCTATGCCTACCAAGTTCCGCCAGGTGAATATGCGTTGAGCCATTTCAAGATAAAAGTAGCGCAATCGGCTTCCAATGTAGGTTACTTTGTTGCAGGCCAAAATGATCTTCTCAAGGATGGGAAACCTTATGCGGGAAGCTTCCGCGTAGGCGCTGGCGAAACGGTCTATATCGGGAATTTCTCTCTCGACTGTTATAAGCAACCGACACTTTGGCGCTATTACACCGAAGGCAAAAGCAACTTCAAATCGCATATAGCGCAGTACGCAAACAAATACCCATTCCTCGATTTGGGTAACGTCACCTACAGGCTGTTTGACACCCAAGTCATTGGTCGTGCTTACGAACTTAAATGAGAAGGTAATACATCCTAGCGTTGAAGGCTCCATTCCAAAGTCATCCACCAGTGAGAGCCTCTACCTCAACGTTTATGAATTTCCACTCCTTTGAGTTCCTCGACTCGAACATCGAGTCTATAGAAAAGCTCCAGCACCAGCGCCCGCCTCTTCCTGAAGCGGGCGCTTAGTTCCCTTCAGCGGAAAAACTCCTCCAGCCGTTCAAACACCGCATGATCCGCCCCATGGCGACGGACCGTGCGCACGTCTTCCAGCTTCTCCACCTGCTTCACCATCTGCTCCAGGCGCCGGTCTTCCAGGACCAGGAGCCAGATGCGGCTGATGCTGCCGTCGCCCACGGGCAGGCAGAGGATGCCTTCCACGTTGTAGGCGCGGCGGGAGAAGAGGCCCACCACGTGGGACATGACGCCGGCGTGGTTGTTCACTTCCAGTTCCAGCACGGTGCGCTGGGGGCGGGCCAGGGCGGCATTTTCGTTTTTGCTGACAGCGTTCATCTCAGCCTCCAATCATGTCGGTGTTGGCGGCGCCGGGGGGCACCATGGGGTAGACCTTCTCGTTCATGTCGATGAAGGCGTGGATGAGGCAGGGGCCAGGCCGTTGCAGGGCCTGGCGCAGGGCGGCCCGGGGATCGGCGGCGGTGTCCAGGTCCAGGGTATCGATGCCGAAGCCTTCGGCGATCTTGAGAAAGTCGGGCTGACCGGCGAATTTGGAGGCGAAGTAGCGCTTGCCGTAGAACAGCTCCTGCTGCTGGTACACCAGGCCCAAGGCGTCGTTGTTCATGAGCACGATCTTCAGGTTGGCGCCGGCTTCGGCGATGGTGGCCAGTTCCTGGATGTTCATCAGGATGCTGCCGTCGCCGGTAAAGCAGACCACGGTGCGCTCGGGCTCGGCCAGGGCGGCACCGAGGGCGGCGGGAACGCCGAAGCCCATGGTCCCCAGGCCGCCGGAGGTTAGCCACTGGCGCGGCCGACGCAGGGGGTAGGCCTGGGCCACCCACATCTGGTGCTGGCCCACGTCGGTGGCGATGGCGGCGGAATCGTCCAGGCAGTCGGCCACGGCCTGGATCAGTCCGTAGTGGCTGCGGGGGTCTTCCAGGTTGAGCCGCTGCAGGCGAAAGCGGGAGCGCAGGTCGCCCATGTGGGTGAGCCAGCGCTTGCGCAGGTGGGCCTCCACCAGGGGTGAGAGTTTTTCCAGCACCTCGCCCACGTCGCCAGCGATGCCCACGTGGGCGTTCTTGATCTTGTCCAGTTCGGAGGGGTCGATGTCGATGTGGATGATCTGGGCCTTGGGGCAGAAGGCGGCCACCTTGCCCGTGGCCCGGTCGTCGAAGCGGGCGCCGACGGCGATGAGCAGGTCGCACTCTTCCAGCAGCAGGTTGGTGTAACGGGCGCCGTGCATGCCCAGCATGTGGATGGAGAGGGGATGGTCCACCGGCATGGCGCCCAGGGCCATGAGGGTCATGGTGGTGGGCAGCGATGCCTTCTCTGCCAGGGCCACGGCGGCCTCGGCGGCGCCGGAATGGACGACGCCGCCGCCCAGATAAAGGATGGGCCGCTCGGCGGCGTTGATCATGGCGGCGGCCTTCTCGATGGCCGCCATGTCCGGCGCCGGCTGGGCCTGACGCCCGCCGGGGGCAGGCCACTGGCTGACCTCGATGGCCTGGGCCTGGACGTCCTTGGGAATATCCACCAGCACCGGGCCGGGGCGGCCGGAGGCGGCCAGGGTGAAGGCCCGGGGAATCACCTCCAGCAACTCCTCGGCGGAGTTCACCAGGAAGTTGTGCTTGGTGATAGGGATGGAAAGGCCGTAGGTATCCACCTCCTGGAAGGCGTCGGTGCCGATCATGCTGCGGGGCACCTGGCCGGTGATGGCCACCAGGGGAATGGAATCCAGCTTGGCATCGGCGATGGCGGTCAGCAGATTGGTGGCACCGGGGCCGGAGGAAGCAAGGCAGACGGCAGGCTGGCCGCTGGCCCGGGCCATGCCCTGGGCGATGAAGCCGGCACCCTGCTCATGGCGGGCCAGCACGTGGCGAATTTTCTCCGAGGCCGAGAGGGCGTCGTAGAAGGGCAGGATGGCGCCGCCGGGAATGCCGGAGACGGTGGTGACGCCCTGGCGTTCCAGCAGGCGAACGACGATCTGGGCGCCGGTAAGGGTTTCCGGCGCCGGGGCGGCATCCGTCTGACGGGCGGCTTGGGGGGCAGGGGCATTCATGGCTGGGCTTCTCCTTGCGTGATCCGGTTTGGCTTGCCGGTCGGAGGGCCCAAAAACAAAACCCCCGCCGGGCTGTCGCGCCGGCGGGGGTTTTGTGGAATTCGGTTGGTTTCTTTACCGGACTTCGCTCATCCCAGCGGCGCACGCGCGTACTACTACGACTACGCGTACTACAGCGCCTACTACGGACAGCATCGCACCGGCCTGGGCAGGCAGCGCGAAAGAGGTGTCGGCGGTAGCGGCGAAGCGGTTCATGGGCAGCGAAGATTCGGGGGCGATGAAAAATCGGTCGGGCAATTATGCAGAAAAGCCGAACGGGAACGCAAGCCGTAATTTGCAGCCGGTGATCCCCACCGTTCTTCCGACTCCCTGTTCACACCGGCAACCGGAACTCTCCCGGTACTTCATAAATTCTCCTTCTGTCTCATCGGACTCCGGCGGACACGCTCCTGGCCGAGAAAAGCAGGGCACAACAGACTGGCTTAGGATAAAACAATGGCATACGAAAATTCTATTTGTTGTCCACCGGCACCTCCGCATATGGTTACGACATATTCATATTGAATATGCGAACACCATCGACACAGTCATCACCACAAGAAGCAGGATTTGCGGTTCAAGCAGCCTTCCAAACCTGCCCCCGGACCCTGACTGTTGTCCCCATCAAAGCAAAGCCACAAGGAGATAAAGATGCTCTGGAAACCCATTCCCCTGATCGGCCTCATGGCCATCGGCTGTTCCGGGCTGGCCAGCCTGGCCAGCGCGGCGGAGCCGGTCCTGCCGGCAAAGATGATCTTCTTCATCGACGGAACCAGCTGCCCGGAAGGCAGCGTCGCCGCGACTGACGCAGCCGGCCGCATGATGCTGGTCACGGCCAATGTCGGCGACGTTGGCAAGACCTACGGCACGCCCCTCAAGGACCAGGAAGACCGCACCCATACCCACTCGGGGACCATGGCCGTCTCCCTACCGTCCCACCACATCTCCGGCGCCTCGGGCTGCTGCAATGACCAGGGCACCAGGAATGGGAGCCATTCGGCATCTGTGACCAGCGGCGCCGCCACCAGCGGCCTGCCTTTCATCCAACTGCTTGTCTGCCAAACGAAATAGGGAGAGCCGAGATGCTTGCCAAACACTCCAGCCTGATGGCCTCCATGGCGCTGCTGACTGCCACTTCGGTGCTGGCTGCCGACGCCCTGCCCCAATTCACTGTGGCTTATTTCAACGGCGCCTGTCCCGCCGGTTGGGACAGCGCCAATCTTGCCTCCGCCAATGGCCGCTTCCTGGTGCCCACCATGCCCGGCGGCGGTGCCGGATCCTACGGCGGCCAGGCCCTTGCCTCGCAGCAGGCCCCGGTACACAAGCATGCCAAGGCCACCGGTTCCGTCACCACCAGTTCCAAGGAGTACATCCTGATTGGCGGCTGCTGCAACGACACCCCCGGCGACTCCGGCACCTATACGATGACCGGCTCCGCCACGTCGGCCGAATCGGCGCTGCCCTACATCCAGTTCAATGCCTGCATGAAGCAGGACAGCCCCGATCCCAAGATGGAGGTCCCCAAGGGCCTGGCCACCTTCAACCTGTTGCCGTCCTGCCCGAAGGGCTGGAGCCCATTCAACAGTGCTGCCGGTCGCTACATCGTAGGGTTGCCGGCCAACGGGGTTCCCGGCGCCGCATTCGGTGGTCGCGCCCTGACTCCCGGGGAGAACCGGACCCACAGCCACAGCATGAACGGGGTCATCAACTTCCCGACTAACGGTATCGCCGGCGGTTCCGGATGTTGCGCCCACGGTTATGCCGGCAGCGGCAACACCAACTTCTCCGGCAACACGGAAACCGACATCACAGTTCCCTACGACAGCGCGGTCCAGGCGCCCTATTACACGGCCACGTTCTGCCGCAAGGAATAGTCCTCCCCCCAGCCAGCCGGTTCCACCAACCGGCTGGCCATATGGAGTCTAGCAAGACATGAAACCACTACCGTTTGTGCGGACTGCTTCCGCAGTCCTGTTCTTGTGCGCGCTCCCTGGACTGTGGGGTGCAGGTGCAATCGCCGAGGAGCCCGGGGCAGAAAACCCGATCAGAAACCCGGCCAATCTCGCCATCTTTCAGGTAAACGACGTCGGCATGTTGGCAAGCAGCGGCTCTGCGGCCAACACCTCCTTGCTGGATTTTGCCGCCGCCAACGCCAATCTGACCCACTGGATGCAGGCGGGACAACGCCTGAAGTCCGATGACACCTGTCAGGAATCGTCGCGCCGGCGCCTGATTTCCGGGCGGGTCAGCACTCCCAAGTTCGAGCAACCCATCTGCATCAATCGATATGGAGTCAGCCTGTACACCGGGCAGCGGGGGATAGCCACCGGGGAATTCCTTCCCTATCAATTTACCGACCCCGGTATTAGCGGAAACGCTCGGGACTTTGCTGCGGCCTCCGGCCTCCTGGACCAGCGGGCAGACAAGCATGAACTGCAGCACATGGGGATCGCCGTGGCACGGCGCAACCTGAAAGGCCGCCAGTCCCTCGACATCATTGGCTATCGGCCAGGCAGCAGCAAGAACGCCGAGGCCCTGATTTCTCTCGCCGCCTGGAAAGACCTTTCCGACTACGCCGTCAGCGGCGATGTGGCCATTGCCATCGGCGATTACGATAACGATGGCAACCTCGACATACTGACGGCTGCGGACACCAGCACCGGCGAACAAGGGCCAGGACGAATCCTGCTGCGTTCCTTCTCTTACGTCGCCAAGAAGCAGAAGCTGACCCTGGAAAGCACCTACGTGCTGGATACGGCGGCACGCCCCCGCTCCCTGAACCTGGCCGCGGGAGATTTCGGCTCCCTGGGATTCGACCAGGCCATCGTGGCCTATTACACCCAGGGTGGAACACTTGAACTGGGATTCCTGCGCCTGGGCAAGAAGCTCAAAATCGATGGGCCTTCGCCCCGGGGCAAACTGCTGGCGACCACTCCGGCTTCCGGTTCGTTCTTTGAAATGGCACCAGGCCTCTTCCATTTCGATCCCCGCAGCAGCCAGGGCAGCAATCCGGCCTTCGCCTTCCATACCCGGCAGTTGGCCCTTGCCTGGGCCGACGCCGGGGGCAATACCTGGACCCAGATCGTCAGCATCTCTCCCCAGCTCACCCAGTTCTCTGCAAGTCCGGCGCAGCAAGTTGGCAGCAGGGAATACCCGTCCAGGACGGAAGGGGTGGGACCGGCATTGGCCATCGGCAACTTCATCGGTTTGCAGAACGACAACGTTTCTCCCCTGGACCAACTGGCCATCGTCATTCCTACCCGCAGCGATGCCACCCAGACGGCCTCCATTCCCCAGTTGGTGGTTGCCACGGCGACGTATTCCGCCGAGAAGGGTAACTTTTCGATCCAGCAGGCCTGGAGCGACCGGCAACCGATCTTTGAAAGCTCGGGCCAACAGTATTCGCCCGGTGCCGTCGGCCTGGATAGCCGGGGAATCAGCTATTACCTGGGCACACCCCTGCACATCCAGGTGCAGGATCTGATCGACCCGCAGTACGTCATTTACATGCCGCCGCGCCACGTGGACTGCCTGTTGATGAAGCCGGGCGATGAACAGTGCCAGGTGGTGGATGTCTCGGGCGATACCAACTTCACCGTACAACTGGTGGACAGCAAGGAAGAAACGCTGCAACAGACCACCACCGACCAGATGGCCACCGACTTCGGCTCCAGCGCTTCCCTCAGCGTCAGCGGCACGGTAGGCGGCGGCGTCATGGAAATCGCCGAAGTGGAAGCCACCACCACCGCCAAGACCACTTTCTCCTACGAGCAGCAGGTGATGGAACGCAACATCAGCACCCATTACCAGTCGAAGATGACCCAGAGCTCCGCCACCACCTCAGTGGACGACCATCTGATCTGGAATGCCCGGACCCTCGACATCTGGCGTTACCCGGTCTACGGCATGAACCTGAGCGTGCCCCAGAAATACCCCTACTACGACGTGCTCATCCCCGGGAGGCTCATGCAGTATTCGGCCGGCGGGCGCTCCGTCGACTGGTTCTCGCCTTCCCACATGAACAACACCCTGCTGAGCTATCCGAATATTGCCGACCCGAATTTCCCGCAGGATCTCGGCGATTTCAAGTTCAACGATTCCCAGGGCAAGCAGGTGGCCGTCCGCGAACCGCTGAACAGCCGGGTAGTGCGTTCCTTCGACGGCAATATGCAGACCTTCGAACTTTCCTACACCGATGAAGCCGGGGGATCCACGGAAAAGAGCTTTTCCTACAATCTGTCCAACTCCAGCGACATCTCCGTCGGTTTCAAGGCCAGCGCCAAGATTGAACTGGTAGATGTATCCGCCGAAACGGAAGGCACGGTCAGTCTGACGGCCAAGGCCAGTTGGGAAAACAGCCAGTTGTCGGAACGCTCGGTCAAGAACTCCCGGGGCATTACCCTCAACCAGCCCGAGGTGGATTGGGCAACGGAACGCTCCTACAACTACCTTTCCCTGATCTACATCACCCAGAACGGTGGACTGAAGGTCGCCCACGCCGTGGATCCCCTTGGCACCATGGGCGGACGCGGCTGGTGGAAAAGCGCCTACGGCGGGCGGCCAGATCCGGCGCTGAACCTGCCGAACCGGATGGTCTACAGCCGGGAAGAAAGCCAGTGGATACTCAACCCGGACGAGTCCAGCTACAGCCAGATGCGCGGCATCTCGGTCACCTCCGCCACCTATGACGAGGCAACCAAGACCTACCCCTATCTGACCGGCGGCGTCGAAGAGGGAACCCCGGTGCGAGTGGCGGTGAAGCTCTACAACCTGTCGCTGGATACCGTGGCCAAAGGCGTCAAGGTGAAGTTCGCCTACCAGAAGCTGGATCCGGCCAGCCTGGCGCCCATCGGCAAGCCGATCACTTTCGCCACCAGCCAGCCCCTGGATCTGCCGGTCTGGCAAATCAAGGAAATAGCGGAAGTCTGGCCAACCACCGGCCTGGCGGGTGACGACGGCACGCCCTATCGCTTCGTTATCACGCTGGACACCGGCGGCATGGACGAAATCCACGGCAATGATCCCAAGATCGGCGGAAACAACCGGGGCACCTGGCCCTGGTCCGGCAGCTACTTCGCTGTCTTCAAGGCGGGAACCAAAGCCCAGTTGGCGAAGGCGAACGCCGTCAGCGTCAACAAAAAATCCGGGCTGACCGCATCCACCGACAGTGCCCGGGTATCGGTAGCCACTCATCCTGCCCAGAAGGGGGCTCCGGCAATGGCCGAGGTCACGATTGAAAGCAGGCTGGACGACCCATCTCTGCGCCACCTCCTTCTGGTGCGTCAGGACACCAAGGCCGGAGAGCCTCTGCAGGTCGTCGCCAGCAGAACCTTGTGGGGCGCTTACAAAGGCAAACAGCGGCTGCAGATTCCGCTACACAACCTGAGTGCCCCCCTGCCGCCGCTGCGGGCAATCCTTACTGCCGGGAAATAGTGGGAAAAGTCCCGAGGGGTGGCTTTCCTGCCCTTCCCTCGGGGCCTGTTCCGGCAAAGAGCCAAATAGTTGTTCCCAATTCAACGACCGGCATGGTCATTGAAGTTGCGGCACCACTTGGTGTCGCTTCCCTGCTGCAGCGATTTTCTCTGCAGCATTGCTTCACCGTTGTTTATCCAGCCAACCACCAAAGGAGCCACCGATGAAAAAGATTGCCATGCTTTCCCTGCTGACCGCCCTCGCCTTCCCGGCTTTTGCCGCCGATACTCCGGCAAAGGGGAAGGAGGCCTCTCCGCCCCAGCAAACCAGCTCCGGCCAAAGTGATGCGGCCAAGGAAATGCCTGCCGCTACCGATGCGGCAGCAAGCCAGACCTGCTGGTCTGCCCGCAAATGCAGCGGCAAGGTCCTCAACCACAAGGACCGCCACAACTGCAAAAACTCCGGCGGCAAGTCCTGGAGTGACCGCAACGGCACCTGTTACAACCTGTAATTCCCAGGGGGCTGCCCGCCGTCACCGCGCGATACCGGCAAAGGGCAGCCCCAGCCAGCGGAAAAATGGATTGCCACTCCCCCACTTTTCCGCCCCCAGCAGATCTTCGGCACCACCGCTTTGGTGCCTCCAAATTTTTTCTGCCAGCCCGACAAAGGCACCTAGTCTCGGCGATCAATCCCGCATTAATTCACAAAAGCTGTGGATAAGTCTGTGGGCCGTTCCGGGACAGTCGGCGAAAAGCCACAGTATTACTGGGGATTAAACACTCTGCCCGTTTTCTGGGCAAAACGCTCCCGGCTGTGGAAAAGACCCTGCCGCCAAATACACTATATGTAGTTGTCTATTACTCTCGTACTACTACCTGTAGTGTCCAGCCCCTTGCCCTCCGCTTGAGGGCTGGGGTAAAGTCTCCTCCGCGACGGTTCCCCGATTTCGGGACAAATGGGAATCCGGTGCGGCGATCAAGGAAGTCGGGATCAGACGGATTCCCCGCGAATCCGCAGCGAACTTTCCGCCCATGCCGGAGCTGCCCCCGCAACTGTAAACGGCGAGTTCGATGTCCACGCGTGCCACTGGGAGGCAGTTCCACCGGGAAGGCGGGCATCGGGCCAGGACCCGTGAGCCAGGAAACCTGCCGTCGCCAATTTTTCAGTCTGACCAGGGGCGGGGTGCCCCCCGGTGGATCGGGATTGTCCGCTGTCGGCCGCCATGGGCGTGCCCGCCGGCGCCTCGGCAGTCCCGCCGCCCTGGGCCCCCGTTCCGTTGATAACGGGAGTTCCACGATGCAAGCCGGCCTCTTCGCCACCCACCAAGCGTCATCCCACCTACCCTCCGACAATCTGGACGACAGCCTGCCCAACGCCGCCGATCTGGCCGGCCGGGCCCAGTCCTTCGAGGTCATCCGCCGCAACGGTTCGGTAATGCCCTTCAATGCGGAAAAAATCTCCGTCGCCATGAACAAGGCCTTCCTGGCCGTGCACGGCAGCCAGGGCGCCGCCTCGGCCCGCCTACGGGACCTGGTCTCCCGCCTCACCGCCATCGTCGTCCAGGCCCTCACCCGGCGCCTGCCCGGTGGCGGCACGGTGCATATCGAAGACATTCAGGATCAGGTGGAACTGGCCCTGATGCGTTCCGGCGAGCACGACGTGGCCCGGGCCTACGTGCTGTACCGGGAAAAGCGGGCCGCCGAACGGGCCGCCCAGGCGGTGGCCGCCCCCGCTGCCGCCGGCCCCCTGCTGCACGTGGTGGACGGCGACCGCCGCTTCCCCCTGGACCGGGCCGCCCTGCTGCAGCAATGCCGGGAAGCCTGCCAGGGCCTGGCCGACGTGGCTGCCGAAACGGTGCTGGAGCAGGCCCTGCACAACCTCTACGACGGCGTGCCCCTGGCCGCCGTGCGCCAGTCCCTGGTGCTGGCCGCCCGCACCCTGATCGAGCGGGAACCGGGCTACAGCAAGGTGGCTGCCCGCCTGCTGCTGAGCAGCGTGCGCGTCGAAGTGCTGGGGGAGGAAGCCAGCCAGGAGGCCATGGCCGCCCGCTACGCCGAAGCCTTCCCCGGCCTCATCCGCACCGGCGTGGACGCCGAGCTGCTGGATGCCCGCCTCAAGGACTACGACCTGGAACGCCTGGCCGCCGCCCTCAAGGCCGAGCGGGACCTGCAGTTCGACTACCTGGGCCTGCAGACCCTCTACGACCGCTACTTCCTGCACGTGGATGAACGCCGCATCGAGCTGCCCCAGACCTTCTTCATGCGCGTGGCCATGGGCCTGGCCCTCAACGAGATCGACCGGGAAGCCCGGGCCATCGAGTTCTACAACCTGCTCTCCTCCTTCGACTTCATGAGCAGCACGCCGACCCTGTTCAACAGCGGCACCCGGCACTCCCAGCTCTCTTCCTGCTACCTCACCACCGTCTCCGACGACCTGGAAGGCATCTACCAGTCCATCAAGGAAAACGCCCTGCTGCAGAAGTACGCCGGCGGCCTGGGCAACGACTGGACCCCGGTGCGTTCCCTGGGGGCCCGCATCAAGGGCACTAATGGCAAGAGCCAGGGCGTCATCCCCTTCCTCAAGGTGGTGAATGACACGGCGGTGGCCGTGAACCAGGGCGGCAAGCGCAAGGGCGCCGTCTGCGCCTATCTGGAAAGCTGGCACCTGGACATCGAGGAATTCCTCGAGCTGCGCAAGAACACCGGCGACGAGCGCCGCCGCACCCACGACATGAACACCGCCAACTGGATTCCCGACCTGTTCATGCAGCGGGTCATCAACGGCGGCGAGTGGACCCTCTTCTCCCCCAGCGACGTGCCCGACCTGCACGACAAGTTCGGCAAGGAATTCGAAGTCGCCTACAACGCCTACGAGGCCAAGGCCGACCGGGGCGAGATCCGTCTGTTCAAGCGCATTCCCGCCGTGCAGCTGTGGCGCAAGATGCTGACCATGCTGTTCGAGACCGGCCACCCCTGGATCACCTTCAAGGACGCCTGCAACCTACGTTCGCCCCAGCAGCACGTGGGCGTGGTACATAGCTCCAACCTGTGCACCGAGATCACCCTCAACACCTCCGATTCCGAGACCGCCGTGTGCAACCTGGGCTCGGTTAACTTGCCGGCCCACCTGATCCTGGTGGACGGCCAGCTGGTGCTGGACCAGGCCAAGCTGCAATGCACCATCCGCACCGCCATGCGCCTCCTGGACAACGTGGTGGACATCAACTTCTACGCCACCCCCAAGGCGCGCAACGCCAACGTGCGTCATCGCCCGGTGGGCCTGGGCATCATGGGCTTCTCCGACTGCCTGCACCGGCTGGGTCTGCCCTACGCCTCCGAGGCTGCCGTGGAATTCGCCGACCGCTCCATGGAAGCCGTCTGCTACCACGCCTACTGGGCCTCCACCGACCTGGCCGAGGAACGGGGCCGCTACTCCAGCTTCAAGGGCAGCCTGTGGGACAAGGGCATCCTGCCCATCGACTCCCTGCAGCTGCTGGAAGACGCCCGGGGCGGCTATGTGGAAGTGGACCGCAGCACCACCCTGGACTGGGACGCCCTGCGCGAGCGCATCGCCCAGGTCGGCATGCGCAACTCCAACTGCGTCGCCATTGCGCCCACGGCCACCATCTCCAACATCATCGGCGTCTCCGCCGCCATCGAGCCGGAGTACCAGAACCTCTACGTCAAATCCAACCTCTCCGGCGAATTCACGGTGGTGAACGAATCCCTGGTGCGGGACCTGAAGGCCCTCAACCTGTGGGACGAGGTGATGATCTCCGACCTCAAGTATTTCGACGGCTCCCTCGGCCCCATCGACCGCATCCCGGACGAGCTGAAGGCCCGCTACGCCACCGCCTTCGAGATCGACCCCACCTGGCTGATCCGGGCCGCCGCCCGCCGTCAGAAGTGGATCGACCAGGCCCAGTCCCTCAACCTCTACGTGGCTGCCCCCTCCGGCAAGAAGCTGGACGAGATCTACAAGCTGGCCTGGACCCAGGGCCTGAAGACCACCTACTACCTGCGCACCCTGGGCGCCACCGCCATGGAAAAGACCAGTTCCCCGGTAGACCGGGCCGCCGCCCCCGCCGCGCCCGAGCCCAAGTTCTGCTCCATCGACAACCCGGATTGCGAGGCCTGCCAATGAGCCAACTGCGTTTCGACGACTGGGACGACGCACCCGCCGCCGCCCAGCCTACCCCGGCTGCAACGCCCGCCCGGCAAGCATCCCC